>NZ_LGHM01000167.1 GCF_001908185.1 Bradyrhizobium sp. AS23.2 | reverse complement strand
GGACATTTTCGCGCATTCCTAGAGCATGATCCGGACCCGAAGGGCCGCGTTAGCGCAAAGTGTGCAGCGGTTTTCCGAAAAGATCATGCTCAAACAATAACCTACACCGCCTCGAGCGGCAGCCAGGTTGGAGCTGCCGCCCCGTTTCGGACACTTTCGTAACGGCCTGTCCCGGGCTGCATATTCAGCCGGTGCCGGGTAGAATGCGGCGCCCATTAACTGGACAAGGCGAGCGACACCTCGGGAGCTCAGGTGAATTCGGCCCAGAATCCAACCTACGATGCCGCGCTTGCGGCGAAGTTCGCCAGCGCGGCACGTCACAGCCGCCTGGTGCGGATTCTGCGCATCGCCGTGCCGGGTGCGGTGCTGTTGTCCTTGGCCGCCATCGTCGGCGTGTCGATCTTCAATCCGTTCCGAATGCTGATGCCGAAGCTGCCGATCGATACCGGAAACATGGTGGTGTCGGGCACCAAGATCACCATGGAATCACCGCATCTGGCCGGCTACACGCCGGACCGGCGGCCCTATGAGCTCTGGGCCAAGGCGGCGACGCAGGACATTACCGACCCTGATCATGTCGATCTCTCGGATCTGCGCGCGAAGGTGCTGATGGAGGATCAATCCACTTTGTTCCTCGATGCCCGCACCGGCCGCTTCGACAACAAGCAGCAGCAGCTCGACCTGCACAAGGACATCTTCCTGCGCACCTCGACGGGCTACGAGGCGCGGCTGAACTCGGCCTTCGTCGACATGGGCAAGGGCACGGTCTCGTCGGATGACCATGTCGACGTCAAGCTGACCAACGGAACGCTGACCGCCGATCGGCTGCGCATCACGGAAGGCGGCGAGGTCATCCGCTTCGAAGGCAATGTGGTGATGCATCTGGACAAGCTGGACGACGGTGCCGCCGCTCCGCCTGCGCCCGTCGAACCCGCGCCGCCGACGAAGCCGCGCGCGCCCCAAAACAAGTCCGCCAATTCAAGATGATTTTCATGATCAGGTTTTTTCCGCGCAGCGAAGAAAAGCGTCGCGCCATCCTCCGTGCGGCCGCGCTCGCTGTCGGCATCGGGCTGACGGGTGCGGCAATCGCGCAGAGCACGATGCAAGGCGTGCCCAACGCGATGCAGGGCTTTTCGCAGAATCGCGATCAGCCGATCCAGATCGAAGCCGCCTCGCTCGAGATGCGCGACAAGAAGAAGGAAGCGACCTTCGCCGGCAATGTGAAGGTCGTGCAGGGCGATACCACCATGACCTCGAAGACGCTGGTGGTGTTTTACGAGTCGGGCGGCGACAAGCCCGCTACGCCTCAGCCCACGGCTGCGAAAGGGGCCAAGGCCGCGCCGATGCAGTCGGCGACACCGGGGCCCGGCGGCAGCTCCTCGATCAAGCGGCTGGAAGCGCGCGGCAATGTCGTGGTCACCCAGAAGGACCAGGTGGTGACAGGCGAGACCGCCGTGTTCGACACCAAGACCAACCTCATCACCATGCTCGGCGGCGTGGTCCTGACGCAGTGCAAGAACGTGCTGCGCGGCGACCGGTTGATGGTCGACATGACGACAGGTGTGTCGCGGGTGGAATCCGACAGCGGCCGGGTGCAGGCGCTGCTGCCTCAAGGCGGCGGCAGTGATTGCGGTCCGGGCGGTCCAGCCAAGCCCGGTGCGGGCCCGCCGCTGCAATTGCCCGGCGCAGGTAAACAAAAGTAAATTTCGTACGCAAATACAATGGCTTGGCTCGGGTGCGGCCGATCCGAGGTTGAAGCTTGCCCGGCGAGACTGTATCTAGCGCCAAGGGCTTTCGAAGCGGGGTCCGCCGCTTTTCGGGCTTGTTTCACTGGGCATGAGACATCCCTTCATTCACGCTGCGTCGGCAAATCGAGAGGCCGGCGCGGCAGCTCGCGCGAGCACCGCGCAGGATCACCGTAGAAGGCTAGAAGGCGGGGATGGTCGATCTATTCAGCATGTTCCGTCGGCGCCCCGCCAAGCGCGGCCGGCCAGGATTTGCGCGTCAGGACATCACTGCGCTCGGTGACAGCGTCGGGGGCCTCGTGACCAGCCCGGTGCGGGATGCGCCGCCGATCGCCCGTGACCAGCCAATGCACGCGCCCGATCAGTTCCAGGCCGAGTTCCAAGCCGACTACCAAGCCGAGCCGCCGTCGCGACCGCAGGCAGTTCACCCCGTCAGGAGCGCCGCCAGGCCGAACGGCGCCGGCGGGCCGCAGCTGCTGCGGCGGCCGGGCTTTCTGGCTGTGCATAGCGTGGAAAAGGCCTTCGGCAGCCGTCAGGTGGTGCGCGGCGTCAGCATCTATGTGCGCCGCGGCGAAGCCGTCGGCCTGCTCGGCCCGAACGGGGCCGGCAAGACCACCGTGTTCTACATGATCACCGGGCTGATCAAGGCCGATCGTGGCGCGATCGAGCTCGACGGCCATGACGTGACGAAACTGCCGATGTACCAGCGCGCGCGGCTCGGCATCGGCTATCTGCCGCAGGAAGCCTCGATCTTCCGCGGCCTCACCGTCGAGCAGAACATCCGCGCCGTGCTCGAAGTGGTCGAGCCCTCGCGCAAGAAGCGCGAGCAGCAGCTCGATGAGCTGCTCGACGAATTCAACATCACGCGCCTGCGGAAATCGCCGTCGATCGCGCTGTCCGGCGGCGAGCGGCGCCGCGTCGAGATCGCGCGCGCGCTGGCGACGCGTCCGAACTACATGCTGCTCGACGAGCCCTTCGCCGGCATCGATCCGATCGCGGTCGGTGACATTCAGGACCTGGTCCGCCATCTCACCAATCGCGGCATCGGCGTGCTGATCACCGACCACAATGTGCGTGAGACGCTCGGCCTCACCGATCGCGCCTATATCGTCTACGCCGGTGAAATCCTGACCGAGGGGAGTCCGGATGAGATCGTCGCCGATCCGGACGTTCGCCGGCTTTACCTTGGCGAGGAATTCCGCCTCTAGCCCGTTTTTCCGATCCGTCAAGACGTGTACATCGGGCTTGGACTAGGATAAGCAAAAATCGGACCAATTTTTGGGAACGGTTCTTGCTTCATGGCGCTTTCGCAGAGATTAGAGTTCCGGCAATCGCAGTCGCTGGTCATGACGCCGCAGTTGATGCAGGCGATCAAGCTGCTGCAATTGTCCAATCTCGATCTCACGACGTTCGTGGAAGAGGAGCTCGAGCGGAACCCCCTGCTGGAGCGGGCCAATGACGAGGCCCCCGCGGGCGAAGCCCCGGCCGAGATCGGCCAGTTCGGCGATGGCGATGAGTCCGGTGGCCAAGAGGATGGCCAAGGCGACGGTCACGGCGATGACGGCTTTGGCGGCAGCGGTACCGCCTTCGAGCCGGGCCAGGAAGAATGGATGAGCAAGGATCTCGGCACCCGCGCCGAGATCGAGCAGACCCTCGACACGGGCCTGGACAACGTCTTCTCCGAGGAACCGGCCGAGGCCGCGGCGCGCAATGCCCAGGACGCGGCGCCGAGCGTCTACACCGAGTGGGGCGGCGGCGCCTCCGGGGACGAAGACTACAATCTCGAGGCGTTCGTCGCCGCGGAGACCACGCTCGCCGACCATCTCGCCGAGCAGCTTTCCGTTGCCTTCACCGGGCCCGCGCAGCGCATGATCGGCCAGTACCTGATCGACCTCGTCGACGAGGCCGGCTACCTGCCGCCTGATCTCGGCCAGGCCGCCGAGCGTCTTGGCGCCTCGCAGCAGGACGTCGAGGACGTTCTTGCCGTGCTGCAAAAATTCGATCCGCCGGGCGTCTGCGCGCGCAATCTGAGCGAATGTCTGGCGATCCAGCTCCGCGAGCTCGACCGCTACGATCCGGCGATGCAGGCCCTGGTCGAGCATCTCGATCTCCTCGCCAAGCGCGACATCGGGGCCTTGCGCAAGCTCTGCGGCGTCGACGACGAGGACATTGCCGACATGATCGGCGAGATCCGCCGGCTCAATCCGAAGCCCGGCATGAAGTTCGGCTCGGCCCGTTTGCAGACCATGGTGCCGGACGTCTATGTCCGCCCGGGTCCCGATGGCGGCTGGCATGTCGAGCTCAACAGTGACACGTTGCCGCGTGTGCTGGTCAACCAGACCTACTATTCCGAGCTGTCGAAGAAGATCGGCAAGGACGGTGACAAGTCCTATTTCACCGACGCACTGCAAAACGCGACCTGGCTGGTGCGCGCGCTCGACCAGCGCGCCCGCACCATCCTGAAAGTTGCGACCGAGATCGTGCGCCAGCAGGACGGCTTCTTCACCCATGGCGTGGCGCACCTGCGGCCGCTGAATCTGAAGGCCGTCGCCGACGCCATCCAGATGCATGAATCCACGGTGTCGCGTGTTACCGCCAACAAATACATGGCGACAAATCGCGGCACATTCGAATTGAAATACTTCTTCACGGCCTCGATCGCCTCGGCCGACGGCGGCGAGGCACACTCCGCGGAAGCCGTTCGCCACCACATCAAGCAGCTGATCGATTCGGAAGAGCCTTCCGCGATCCTTTCGGATGATTCCATCGTGGAACGGTTGCGCGCCTCGGGCATTGATATTGCCCGCCGCACGGTCGCGAAGTACCGCGAAGCCATGCGCATTCCTTCCTCGGTGCAACGCCGTCGCGACAAACAGAGCGCTCTTGGTAACGTCCTCTCCACCGCACTGTCCGATCGCTCCCGCAACACCGAGCCGGCCTGATTGCGCTCGCGCCAAATCGCGTTACTCTCAATCTCCCATCGAGACCGATCCAAGCTAGGGCAAACCAAGCGAGGCATCACATGACTCTCAGAATTTCAGGAAAGAGCATCAGCGTCGGCGACGCCCTGCGCGGCCGCGTTGCCGACCGCACCGACGAGGTGCTGCGCAAATATTTCGACGGCAATTATTCCGGCCATATCACGCTGAGCAAGGACGGCTTCGGCTTCCGAACGGACTGTGCGCTGCACCTCGATTCGGGGATTACGCTTGAGGCCGATTCGAACGCGTCGGACGCCTACGCCAGCGCTGACCAGGCGCTGCTGATGATCGAGAAGCGGCTCAAGCGCTACAAGAGCCGGCTCAAGGACCGTTCCGCCCGCAAGGCCCACGTCGCCTCCGCCGCCCTCGCTGCCCTCGATGCCACCAGTTATGTGCTCGAGGCGCCGGAGGGTGAGGACGAGGTCACCGGCTACAGCCCCGTCATCATCGCCGAGGCCACCACCTCGCTGAAGGCGCTGTCGGTTAGCGAGGCGGTCATGGAACTCGACCTCAGCGGGGCTCCCTGCCTGGTGTTCCAGCACGGTTCCAGCGGCCGGGTGAACATCATCTACCGCCGGGCCGACGGCAATGTCGGCTGGATCGACCCGCCGGGATCCAAGGCGGCCGGAAAAGCAGGCGATTAGGGCCGAGACCGGGCCCGGTACCGCCCGCAGCCCTTAACAATCATCGGGGCAAAGCTGCACGCGGGAGTTGGCACCGGGATTGCGTTGGAGTAGAAGCGCCCCACATCAGGACCGGGGCTAAGTCCCCCTCCTGCTTCACGTTCTTGCCGCCGGCCCGGCGTGGTTCTTTCCAAGCTGGCCATTTCGGAACCTGACGGTTTAATTCACCTCGGAAAACTTCCATGCCGATTACCGATCTGGTCGCGCCCGAGGCGATTCTTCCGGCACTGAAGGTCAACAGCAAGAAACAGGCGCTCCAGGAACTCGCAGCCAAGGCCGCCGAGCTCACTGGCCAGAACGAGCGCTCGATCTTCGAGGTTCTGCTGCAGCGGGAAAAGCTCGGCACCACCGCCGTCGGCTACGGCGTCGCCATTCCTCACGGCAAGCTGCCCAAGCTGGAAAAGATTTTTGGCCTGTTCGCACGCCTCGATCGCCCGATCGATTTCGAGGCGATGGACGGCCAGCCGGTCGATCTCGTGTTCCTGCTGCTGGCCCCGGAAGGCGCCGGCGCCGATCACCTCAAGGCGCTGGCGCGCATCGCCCGCCTGCTGCGCGACCAGGACATCGCCAAGAAGCTCCGCGCCTCGCGCGATGCGCAGGCGATCTATTCGGTGCTCGCGCTGCCGCCGGCGACCGCGGCGTAACCCTTCATCGCGATGTGGCCTTCGCAGCAAAGCTGCGCAGCGCTAAAGCGCGATGAATCGTCATCGCGCTTTAGATTATTGTTTGAGCATGATCTCCGCACAAACGCGTTCCGCGTTTGTCGCGAGGGAAAACCGCTCCACACTTTTCCGGATCATGCTCTACTGATCAGCTCAGATCGTCGGCAGCAGACGTCGTACCTCGGCAAGGAGTTCGGGAACGGCCCTCGTGTCGTTGGCGAGGTGCCTGAGCAACGCGCTCTGAAACAGGCCGTCGAATAGCGCATAGAGCGCAGCGGGGGGACGAGACCGGTTGCCTGCCGCTCAGTTCGGCATAGCGCGACGCGACGCGCCAGATCATCGCTTCCAGGCTCTTGTCGATCTCGAGCACGTCCTTGCGAAAGGCTGGCTCGAACATCGCCTGCGAGCGCAGGTCATACCAGAGCCGGTGCATTGGGGCTTCGGTCTCGAGCGTCGCGGCGAGCTTGGCCAGAAACCCCTCGGTCAACTCCTCGCGGCTCCGTGCCGAGACGACCACCTCGTCATATCGCGTTACGCACTTCGCCTTGTAGTGCCGGACACAACAGCAGATGAGGTCGAGCTTGTCGCTGAAGTAGTAGTGAAACACGCCGTGCGTGAAGGACGAATTCTGCGCGATCTCGCGCAGGCTGGTGCGCGCGAAGCCAAGCTCACCGAGGGTTTCGAGCGCTGCTTCCGCAAGCTCGATCCGCCGCGCGTTGAACTTCTCGTCCCGCGGCACCTCTGCCACGGCCACGCGCTGGGCCGCTCCTGTCGCTCGCCGCGCCATTCCGCACTTTCCTCCGTCTCTTCGTCACGACGTTCATATCGTGATCCATCGCCTAGAGATCACCCTCTTTGACAACTGTCAAACTTTTAGCTTGACAACTGTCAAGCTCCGGGAGGACGGTGCGCAACAAGAATTTGGACAGTCGTCAAGACTGTCGACAAGCGGAGGAAATGAACCGCCGGCGCCGCGCCGCCGGAACGGACTTGCCTGCCGTTGCGCCGTTACGGCGCAGTCTGCTGGCACCGTGCTGCCGATCGCAGCACGCACCAAACCGATCATCAGCCAACAGATCAGCCAAGAGATCAGCCAAGGGAGGACGTGCGATGAGCGAGAAGAATCTTGAGGGCCGCAAAGCCCTGATCACCGGCGGGGCGCGCGGGATCGGGGCCGCCATCGCGCATGCTTTGGCGCGATCCGGTGCAGCCGTCATGATCGGCGACATCCTTGATGACGCAGGCAAGGCCAGCGCGGCCGAGATCGCCAAGGCCGGCGTGAAGACCGGCTTCGTGCATCTCGACGTCACCGACGATGCGCAGTGGGAAAAAGCTGTTACCGCGACGGTCGCGACGCTCGGCGGCTACGACATTCTGATCAACAACGCCGGGATCGAGATCACCTCGCTGGTGAGCGAGATCAAGGCTGAAGACGCGCGCCGGATGTGCGACGTCAACATCGTCGGCACGGTGCTCGGCATGAAGCATGCCTTCCGCGCGATGCGGCCGGACGGGCTCGCCGGCCAGGGCGGCGCGATCGTCAACATCGCCTCGGTCGCGGCGACGATCGCCTTTCCGAGCATCGCAGTCTATTCCGCCACCAAGTCGGCGGTCGATCGCATGACGCGCGTGGCGGCGATGGAAGCCGGCAAGCTCGGCTTCGGCGTGCGCGTCAATTGCATCTATCCCGGCTTGATTCCAACCGACATGGGCCTGCAGCTCGCCAACGACATCGTCAAGGTTGGCCTCGCGCCCGATGTCAACGCGGCCGTCGGCTCCGTGGTCGAGCAAACGCCGCTCGGGCGCCTTGCCGAGGTCGGGGATATCGGCGCCGCCGCCGTCTTCCTGTGCTCGAACGATGCGCGCTCGATCACCGGCATCGGCCTGCCGGTCGACGGCGGCATGGGCATGTAAGCCCGCAACCCAACGACAACCATTTCGGAGGATCGCCATGAGCGAGAAGAAGCCCGTCGTCGTCTACGGCGTGTCCGGCTACACCGGGCGCCTGGTCTGCGAATACTTACGCGAATACAACATCCCCTTCATCGCGGCTGGCCGCGACGCCGCCAAGGTGAAGGCGGTGGTGGAGAAAATCCCGGGCATCGAGACTGCCGACTACGAGATCGTCGGTGTCGAGCACAATGTCGAGGCGCTGACGAAACTGTTCAGGGGAAGCAGGGTGGTCAGCAACATGGTCGGCCCGTTCATCAAATACGGACCGGAGGTGGTGGAAGCGGCGCTACAGGCCGGATGTCACTACACCGATACGACGGGCGAACAGGATTGGGTGTTGCAGGCGCAGGAGCGCTGGGGCGCCAAATTCGCCGAAAAGGGCCTTCTGCTGTCGCCCAATCTCGCGCAGATGTACACGACCGGCGAAATCGCCGCCAACATCTGCCTGGAGACGCCAGGCTTGGATACGCTCGACATCCTGGTGTTCTGGAAGGGCCTTCCGACCTACGCCTCGACGCAGACGATCTTCACCATTCTCAAGGCCAACTGGTACTATCTCGAACAGAACAAGTATGTCGAATGGGACGTCACCGCGCGTGCGGACGTCGTCGTCCCCGGCCAGCACGAGACCGCGATCGCGGTGCCCTGGGGCGGGACCGCGCACCCGGTCTGGTTCAAGAACGATCCGCGCGTGAGCAACTGCCGCGTGCTCGGTGGCGTTCTCTCCCGTCCCGTGATGGAGGGCGTGGTGCAGACCACGCAGATGGTGAAGGAGAAGATCAAGCCACTGCCGCCCGCGGAACAGGAGAAGGCGCTGGCGGACATCGCTGCCACCCTGCAGGCCTCGATGCCACCGCGCGAGAATCCACGGGTCAACACGTCGATCGATTCGGTCCACGCCTCCGGTCCGCTCGGTCGCGCCCATTGCGTGATCCACGGCAACTGCAACTACAAGCAAACCGGCATGCTGCAGGCCTATGCGGCGTTTTCGCTGCTGCAACAGGCGCCGCGGCGTACCGGATTCGCGTCCGGGTGCCAGGCATTCGGCCACCGCGAGCTGCTCGGACAGTTGCGCAGCTTCGGGCTCGTCAGCAAGCCGATCCTGACGGTACACGATTGAAACGCCGGCGGGTGGCGCTCGACGGCGTCACCCGCCACATGAGGGACGATCATGCGCTTCACCGATTATCTGGACAAAGGCGTCTCGCTCGGTACTGAGGCGCCGTGCCTCACGATGGACGGACGCGATCTCAGCTATGGCGAGGTGCAGCGGCTGAGCTACCGCATTGCGCGCGGGCTCGACCGTTCCGGCGTTGCGCCCGGCGAAAAGGTCGCGATCCTGTCGGGCAACGATCCACTCGCCTTCAGTTGCGTGTTCGGCATTTCGCGCGCCGGCGCGGTGTGGTGTCCGATCAATCCGCGCAACGAGGCTGCCGAAAACAGGTTCATTCTCGATCAGTTCGATTGCAGCCTGTTGCTGTTTCATTCGAGCTTCGCCGCAATGGTCGAGGCGGTGCGGCATGAACTGCCGAAGCTGCGCGTGCTGGTCTGTCTCGATCTCGAATTGCCGTTCGCGCCGTCCTTCGAGCGCTGGCTCGATGGCCTTGCCGACGACGTCTATCGACGTGAGCCGGTCGACGATCTCGTGATGATACCGGGCACCGGCGGCACCACCGGCAAGCCGAAGGGTGTGATGCTCTCCGGGCGCAACATCGAGGCGATGACCGCGTCGACGCTCATGGGCTACCCGTTCAGAGGCCGGCCCGTCTATCTTGCTTTGGCGCCGCTGACGCATGCCGCCGGCGTACTCAGCTTTCCGATCATGACGCTCGGCGGGCGCATCGTGATCATGCATCATCCTGATATCGGCGAGTTCCTGACGCTGATCGCGCGCCATCGCGTCACCCACACGTTCCTGCCGCCGACCGTGATCTACATGCTGCTGGATCATCCGCAGCTCGCCTCAAGCGATCTTTCCTCGCTCCAGTGCTTCTGGTACGGCGCCGCACCGATATCCGCTGCGCGGCTCGAGGAAGCCTTGCAGCGGATCGGGCCGATGGCCCAGCTATTCGGTCAGACCGAGGCGCCGATGATGATCTCGATGTTGCCGCCGGACGGGCATTACAATCCGGACGGCGGCATCGCGCGAGAGCGCCTCGCCTCCGCCGGACGGATCAGCCCGCTGGTGACCGCCGGCATCATGGACGGCGATGGCAATCTGCTGCCGACCGGGTCGCGCGGCGAAATCGTGGTGCGCGGTTCGCTCGTCATGGAGGGCTATTACAGGAATCCGGAAGCGACGGCCGAGGTCTCGGCGCATGGCTGGCACCACACCGGCGACATCGGCTATATCGACGGCGACGGCTATCTCTACATCGTCGATCGCGCCAAGGACATGATCATCACCGGCGGCTTCAACGTCTACTCGATCGAGGTCGAGAACGCGTTGCGCGCCCACGAGGCGGTGCAGGATTGTGCGGTCATCGGGCTGCCTGATCCGAAGTGGGGCGAACGGATCGTGGCCGTGGTGCAGCCGCGGACCGGCCATCGGATTAACCCCGCGGCGCTCGCCGCCTTCGTCAAGGGACAGATCGGTAGCGTCAAGACGCCGAAGCAGATCGAAGTCTGGGATGATCTTCCGCGTTCCAAGGTCGGCAAGGTCCTGAAACCGGATATCCGCGCGCGATTGACCTGATCGAGCTTGCCTGCGCGCCTCGTGCGACGCACAGGCGATTTGTTCGGTGCTCGCGCCGCCGTCCGCGTCGGCGGCTTAAGCCAGAGCGTGTACTCGCAAAGGCGCAGACGTCGGCTTTTGAGGTTAAGCAGAAATCTTACGCTTGATCGGGATCGGGGATTTGCCGGTCTTGACCCTGGCTGTGTAGAAACACGAAAGATCGAAACGCGGCGAGAATTACATTCTTCATTTCGTGCTTTAAGTTGGTCGCGCTTGCGAGTTTGGGGGCTAAGAAGGTCGTGGACG
>NZ_LGHM01000166.1 GCF_001908185.1 Bradyrhizobium sp. AS23.2 | reverse complement strand
GACGGCCGACGTCACCGTCAACGGCACGGGCAGCGTGACCGGCGGGGCGGGCGGGGTGCAAATCAACGCCGGCAGCGGCGGCGGCGGCGTCGGCATTTTCTCATCCGCGAAGGTCACGGTGGCGACGGGCGGTCGCGTGACCGGCGGCGCGGGAGGTGGCATCAACCAGAACTTCGCCGGCGGCGGCGGCGGCATGGGCGTCGTGCTGCTTCCCGGCGGTGCACTGGTCAACAGCGGCACCATCGTTGGCGGCGCCGGCGGTACGGGCGGGCTCATCGGGGGCGGTGGCGACGGCGGGGCCGGCGTGCTGCTGACCGCCGGCGGGATCGTCACCAACGCGGCCGGCGGCTCGATCACCGGCGGCGTGGGCGGCAATGGGCGCTACAACGCCCTCGGTCCCACCCTCGCCGGTCTCGGCGGAGCGGGTGTCACGGGCGCCAACATCACCCTCATCAATGCCGGCGCGATCACCGGCGCGATGGGCGGCACCGCGAGCGGCGCCGGCGCGCCGGCCGCTGTTCGCGCAGCTGCGGTGCAGTTCACCGGCGGGGTCAATTCGCTGGAAATTCAGGCCGGTTCGACCATCCTTGGCAATGTCATAGCGTTCAGCGCCGCCGACACGCTCAGACTGGGCGGCGCTACCAACGCCAGCTTTGATGTCTCCGCGATCGGTCCGGCCGCGCAATATCGCGGCTTCGGCATTTATGAAAAGACTGGCAGCAGCACATGGACACTGACCGGCACCACGCCGGCGCTGACGCCCTGGACTCTGACCGGCGGCAAGCTGTCGATTGCTCAGGACGGCAGTCTTGGCGATAGCGCAGGTGTTCTCACCTTCAATGGGGGCACGCTGCTGACCACCGTCAGCTTCACGATGAACCGCGCCGTGACACTCAACGCATCCAGCGGCACTTTTGAAACGGCCCCGGCAACCACGCTCACTGTCGCGGGTGTTGTCGGCGGCGCCGGCGGTCTTACCAAGACCGGCGGCGGCACGCTTGAGCTGACGGCAATCAATAGCTACACCGGCGTAACGACGATCTCATCCGGCACACTCGCGCTCTCGGGCAGCGGAAGTATCGCGAATTCCCAGCGTGTGCATGCCGATAGCACGTTCGATATCTCCGCGACTGCCTCGGGCGCGTCGATCAAGAGTCTTTCCGGAAGCGGCTTCGTCGATCTCGGCGCACGGACGCTGACACTGACAAATGCCTTCTCGACATTCGCCGGCACCATTCAAGGAACGGGCGGACTAACGGTCGGCGGCGGCACGCAAACGCTGAGCGGCGTCAACACCTATAGCGGAGCCACCACCGTCTCCGGCGGCACGCTGGCGGCCGGCGCGACCAATGCCTTCAGCGCAGCTTCCGCCACCGCCGTGTCAGCGGGCGGCACGCTCGATCTCAGGGGCTATAACCAGACCCTCCTGTCGTTGAACAATGCCGGTCTCGTGGGCCTCGGCGGCGCTCCCGGCACGACGCTGACAATTGCCGGCGACTATATCGGCAATGGCGGCACGCTCGCCCTCAATACCGCGCTTGGCGGGGACGCATCGGCGACCGACCGGCTGGTGGTGAACGGCAACACCTCGGGCACGAGCAATGTCCGGGTCACTAACATTGGCGGCAACGGCGCACAGACGAGCGAGGGGATCAAGATCATCGATGTCGCTGGCGCCTCCAACGGCACGTTCTCCTTGCTCGGCGACTACGTCTACTACGGCCAGCAGGCGGTGATCGGCGGCGCCTACGCCTACACCTTGCAAAAGAATGGTATCGCCAATCCGGCCGATGGCGACTGGTATCTGCGCTCGAGTCTGGTCAATCCGCCGCCGGCCGCGCCATCGGGGCCGATCTATCAACCCGGCGTACCGCTCTATGAGGTCCATTCGCAGGTCCTGCTGGCGCTGAACACCCTGCCGACGCTGCAGCAGCGTGCCGGTAATCGCTATTGGGAGGTGGATGCCATTCACACGGGCGCTGCGCCGTCCGTCGATCAGGCGGGCGCGGGGCAGAGCGTCGTCTGGGGCCGAACCGAAGGAGCCTACACCAAGGCCGCGCCCGCAGGCTCGATGACCGTGAGCGACTACAATATCGGGCAGTGGAAGGCGCGGACCGGGGTCGATGGGCGCCTTTACCAAAGCGATGCCGGAATGCTGATCGGCGGCATCACCGCCCATTATGGCCAGGCGATCGCGGAGGTTCGTTCGAAGTACGGCGACGGCCGCATCAACACCACCGGTGGCGGTATCGGCGGTACGCTGACCTGGTATGGCGCGAACGGTTTCTACGTGGACGGTCAGGCGCAAGCGACCTTCTTTGACAGCGATCTCAAATCCAACCTCGTCAGCCGGAACATGGCGAGCGGAGTCGGCGCTTTCGGCTACGCGCTGAGCCTCGAGACTGGAAAGCGTTTCGGGATCGACGGACCGTGGGCGCTGACGCCGCAGGCACAGCTGGTCTACTCGGCCGTCAATTCCGATTTCCAAGACAATTTCGGCGCGAGGGTTTCGCCCGGCCGCAGCGACAGCCTGACGGGTCGTCTTGGGTTGGCGCTCGATCATCAAAAGATCTGGCGAGACGAAGCAGGCAAGCTCACCCGCGCCAATGTCTATGGCATCACCAACGTGTATTACGAGTTTCTCGGTGATACCCATGTCGACGTGTCGGGCACAAACTTCATCACCGGTCGGGAAAAGCTTGCGGCCGGATTCGGTGTCGGCGGTACCTACAACTGGGACAACGACAGGTATTCCGTTTATGGCGAGGCGCTGGTCAAGACCAGATTCAACGAGAATTACAGCGTCGGTGGTACGGGCGGCTTTCGCATGAAGTGGTGAGCAAGCATCCGAAATTATGATCATTCCGATGGCGGCGGGAACACCGGCATCGGTCCGATTCAAGTCATGCCCGGCAAGCACGATTCCGTGTCGTTCGGGAAAGCAGACGCTGCTTGAAGGATCTACGCCCCGCGCACGATCTCGCGGACATAGCCGATCGTTTCCTCGATCTGGCTCGCGTTGACGTCGAGATGGGTGCAGGCGCGGATGCGGCCGTCCATCATCGCGAGCGTCACGCCGCGCTGGCGTAGCGCCGCGACCATCTTGTCGCCGGCGATGCCGGCGCCGTCGGACTTGAAGAACACGAGGTTGGTCTCGGGCTCCTGCACCTCGATGCCTGATATCTGCGACAGTCCGCGGGCGAGCGCGCGTGCATTGGCGTGGTCGTCGGCGAGGCGATCGACGTGATGGTCGAGCGCATAGATGCAGGCGGCGGCACAGATGCCGGCCTGCCGCATCGAGCCGCCGAGGCGTTGCTTCCACTGCCACACCGCATCGATGAAGGCGCGCGAGCCCGCCAGCACGCCGCCGATCGGCGCGCCCAGGCCCTTGGAGAAGTCGATCCAGGCCGAATCCCACCCCGCCGTCATATCGCGCGGGGAGATGCCGCTCGCCACGGTGGCGTTGAGCAGGCGGGCGCCGTCCATGTGGGTGACGAGGCCGTGCTGCTTGGCGATCGCGACGATCTCGTCGAGCGCGGCCTTCTTCCAGATCGTGCCGCCGCCGATATTGGCGGTCTGCTCGACGCTGACGACGGTCTGCGGCGGCTGGTAGCGCGTGCGCGGATGCAGCGCCTTGCGAAACGTCTCCGGCGTGAACTGACCGTCGGCGCCCTTCAACTGTGTCACCTGGAAGCCGCCGATCGCGGCATGCGCGCCGCCTTCGCGAGCGATGATGTGCGCGGTCTCATGCGCGAGGATCTCGTCGCCGGGACGGCAATGCACCAGCGTTGCGGTGACGTTGCACATCGTGCCGGACGGCATGTAGACCGCAGCTTCCTTGCCCAGCAGTTCGGCCACGCGTTCGCAGAGCGCGTTCACGGTCGGATCGTCGCCGACCTGCTCGTCGCCGACCTCCGCCCGCGCCATCGCCTCGCGCATCGCGGCCGTCGGCTTGGTCTGCGTGTCCGAGAGCAGATTGATGCGTACCGGCGGCGCCTTGGGATCGATGGGGGGAGGGGTGTAGAGCATGGCTGGTCTCGTCATCTAGTCGAACAATTGCGGTCTGATGTCTTGCGCGCCGTGAATGATGGCACGGATTTCGACGTGGTCGGGTTGCACCGTGTAGAAAATCAGATGGGATTGGAAGCGGAAACGTCGATAGCCCGCCACAAGTTCATCCACTTGCTGGCCGATCAGGGGGAAGTCGGCGAGAAGTCCGAACGCGCGGATCAGGCCGGCGTAGTAGGCCTCTGCTTGATATTTGCCGAAGCGGCTCTCGGTGAAGTCGTAGATGTCGATCAGATCGGCTCGGGTACGCTCCGATAACCGATACTCAGCCATGGTCGCGTTGAGCGACGCGTTGGCGCGCGGCGGCAAGGATGTCGTCCGGCGTGTCCGAGGTGAAGTTGTTGCAATCAGGCTGAGCGAACAGTGCTTGATATCGGCGGACCTGCTCGTCGCGGGGCAGACTAGCCCATGCCTCAAGCTCGGCTTCGGTCGGCGTTGCCGAGGGCACGATGTTGGCGAACTGGTCGGTCGTCTGGGACATCAACAAGACGGTATCACAACAAAAAGGCCCCGGAAACCGGGGCCTTTGAACGTCGATATGTCGAATTATCAGCGCGAATAGAATTCGACGACCAGATGCGGCTCCATCTGCACCGGGAACGGCACGTCGGAGAGGCCGGGGATGCGCACGTACTTCGCGGTCATCTTGCCGTGGTCGACTTCGAGATAGTCGGGCGTGTCGCGCTCGGGGAGCTGGCTGGCTTCGAGCACGTGGGCGAGCTGCTTGGAGGCTTCCTTGACCTCGATCACGTCGCCGACCTTGAGCTGATAGCTCGAGATGTTGACCTTGCGGCCGTTCACCTTGATGTGGCCGTGATTGATGAACTGGCGCGCTGCGAAGATCGTGGAGACGAACTTGGCGCGGTACACGATCGCGTCGAGACGGCGCTCCAGCAGGCCGATCAGGTTCTCGCCGGTGTCACCCTTGAGGCGGCTCGCCTCGACATAGATGCCGTGGAACTGACGCTCGGAGATGTTGGCGTAGTAGCCCTTCAGCTTCTGCTTGGCGCGGAGCTGCACGCCGAAGTCGGAGAGCTTGCCCTTGCGGCGCTGGCCGTGCTGGCCGGGGCCGTACTCGCGGCGGTTCACGGGGCTCTTCGGGCGGCCCCAGATGTTCTGGCCCATACGGCGATCGATCTTGTACTTCGCCTCACTGCGCTTAGTCATCGCGTCCTCTTCAGGTTCATGGTTTGAGGAAACGCGCCCTCCTGTGTGACGGGCCAGGCCCGGCACCGACAGATCCGATCCCCAAAGCTTGTAAAGGGACAGGACCACGGGTCGCGAAACGCTTCGCGGGCCGAAATCGGCCCGCGAGCAGGGGGCTTTTAGGGGAATGTGGGGTTCGCTGTCAATTCTTTAGCCGTCATTCCGCGGCGATGCGCCAGCATCGAAGCCGGAATCTCGAGGTTCCCCGATGCGCAATTGCGCATCTGAGGTCTGGTCCTTCGGACCATCCCTGGACGACGGTATTTCACGTCCCTACAGCCCGGATCGGCTTCGAGCCGGTGGCCCGTAATTCTGCAGCGATTTCAGTGTTCAGCACTTGTTCCAACCGGGTCAAGACCCGGGCGATGGGGGCGGCGTCGGTGACCCGGTGATCCCAGCGGATCACGACATGGATGGTCTGGTCGGGCTCGACCACGCCATAGCTGACGATGAAGGGGCCCGGCGTGATGGGGTGGAGCTCGCCGCCGCCATAGGCGGCCACGGAGCTCACCGCGAAGCTGCCGAACCAGTTGCCGCGCTGGCGGCCGAAATTGAGCCCCACGGCCCAGGACAGGCGCCGCAGCGGCAGCGGCAGGCGGGTTGCCCGCATGATCTTGCGGAACATCGGGACGTCCTCGATCGGCGCCGTCTTGGCACGCCGGATCTCGGCGTCGACCGCCGCCAGTGCCATGGCCTCCGGGGCTGCGATTCGCTGCGGCAGCACGCATTCCTCGCCGTCCTCGACCCTGGCGATCGCTACCAGCGCCACGCTCTTGGGCAGCTCGTAGAGGGTTGGCCAGGGCCATTTGGCGTAGAGCGTGCGCAGGATCGGTTCGTCCCTGGCAATGATAGCGAAGGCCTTGACGAACATCGCCGCCCAGCCGGCCTGCGTGGCTGCACGGGCCTCGAGCAGGGGGCGGATCTGGAGCGAGCGTGACAGCGAGACGAAGGGCACGCCCATCGACGCGCGCATGAGGTCGCAAATCAGGCGGCGCGGCAGCGAAATGTTCTTAGGTTGACCGCGCATCGTTCTCCGGTTCCCGCGGAATGAAAGGGTGCGGCGAGGGGGGCTCGCCGCCTGCTCTAGCACGAACCAACCCGCTTGGGGCGGGTCGGTTCGCCGCATCAGGGCGCGGGCGAGGCCAGCGGCTTGGTCTTGTCGAAGATGTAAATACCAATGATTTTCAATGATTTATCGCCGTGAGTCTTGGCGTCGTGCACGACGCCCGCCGGGATCTCGTAAGAATCGCCCGCCTTGAGGAGCTTGGCAGGCTGTCCATCGATGAGCAGGTCGACCTCGCCCTCCAGCACATAACCAGTTTCGACGCCGGGATGGGTATGGCGGCCGGCGGCGCCGCCGGGCGGCACCTCGGCGATGGCGGTCACGGTCGTATAGCCTTCCGGAAAATCGATCTTCTGGAGCGGGGTGCGCTTGATGCCGGGCTGCTGGGCGGAGGTCGCAAAGGCTAGACTGGTGAAGGCAAGAGCGAGCAAAGTCTTTTTGAGCATGGTTGTTTTCTCCCTGGAACAGCCGACCCTAGCAGGGCCGCGGTTCCCGGCAAGATCAGCCGCTCAGCGTTTGATGCCCTCGAACGCGGTCATGATGCCGCGCTGGAACAGCGACCAGTCGAAGCCGAGCGCGATCGCGCGGTAGCCGCGGTCGACTAGCCGGTTGGCCTGATCTGCAGTGCGGGCGACGCCGCCGATCGGGACGCCGCTTCGGAGGATGCCGGCCTCGGCGCGTGCGATCAGTTCGAGCAGCTCCGGATCGTCCATCTGTCCGCGCTTGTTGATGGAGGTGGCGAGATCGCCGGGGCCGATCACCGCGACATCGATGCCGGGCGTGGACATGATTTCGTCGATGCGTTTGACGGCGTCGACATGCTCGATGGTGATCATGCAGATCATCTCGTCATCGGCTGCAGCCATGTAGTCCGGCATCGACTGGCCCCAGCGGAACGGCGCGTGGAACGGCCCCCACAGACGATCGCCGCGCGGCGGATAGCGCACGCTGCGCACCGCCTTCTCGGCATCGGCGCGGTTGGTGATCATCGGGAAATTGATGCCGAAGGCGCCAATGTCCATCGGCGCTTTCGCAAGCCATGGCTCGTTCGCGGCGATCC
The DNA here is from genome assembly GCF_001908185.1 of Bradyrhizobium sp. AS23.2. Classification (GTDB taxonomy): domain Bacteria; phylum Pseudomonadota; class Alphaproteobacteria; order Rhizobiales; family Xanthobacteraceae; genus Bradyrhizobium. The sequence continues at coordinate 13,019 of NZ_LGHM01000166.1, read as the reverse complement.
GCACCAGCGGCGTGCATGGCGTGCCAGTCGTCGCCGCGATCATCGCGTGCGCTTCGGTGAGCCCGATCGGTCCGTGCTCGAGATCGACGATGATCCAGTCGAGCGAACGCGCCATGATCTGCACCATCTGCACGCTCGGGATGGTCGCGATCGCGCCGAAGGCGGGACGCCCCTCGCGCCACAATTGGCGGAGGCGGTTGAGCGGCGTTGAGGAGACCGACATGAGATGACCTGCGCGATGATGACGACGCCGAAGCCTAGAGCCATTTCCGTTCCGATGGAATCGGAACGGGGCTCTAGATTCTTGTTTTGACGCGTTTCCTTTACGCGAACCGGTATCCACTTCGCTCGAAAACGCTTTAGCAGCGCGCCGTCGAGGCGCAAGGTCAGGCGGGAACGCGGCCGCCGAAGAACGGCGTCAGCGTGGCCCCGAGGCCATGCACGCGGTTTGACGTGAAGATCATCTCCGCGCCCGACTGCGCGACGCCGCCAATGCGCGTGCCGAGCAGATCCGAGACGCGGCGGGCGATGGCCGGCGCCGGATCGATCCAGTCGACCCGCCATGGCGCGAGTGTCTTCAGCCGTTCGAGCAGCAGCGGATAATGCGTGCAGGCAAGCACGACCGTGTCGGTGCGCGCGCCCGCATCCTGGGGATCGCCGACGAAGCAGGGGGTGAGCTCGGCGAGGATGTCGCCGTCGCTGATCGGGGTGCCGCCGAGGGCGCGTTCTGCGAGCGAGGCGAGCTCGGGCGAGCCGACCAGTGTCACCTCGCAGCCCTGCGCGAAGTCGCGGATCAGCGCCTTGGTGTATTCGCGCTTCACGGTGCCCTTGGTGCCGAGCACCGAGACGCGACGGGTCTTCGACTGCGCACAGGCCGGCTTGATCGCCGGCACCGTGCCGACGAAGGGCAGGGAATAAGCGGCGCGCAGATGCGATAGGACCAGGGTGGACGCCGTGTTGCAGGCGATGACGACGAGGTCAGGATCATGCGTGCGGATCAATTCCCCCATCAGCGGCACGACGCGGGCGATGATCTCGTCTTCGCTGTGGTGGCCGTAGGGGAAGAAGGCGTCGTCGGCGACGTAGACGTAATGCGCGTCCGGGCGTGCGGCCACGACCTCACGCAGGACCGTGAGCCCGCCAAGGCCGGAATCGAACACGAGGATCGTCGAGGAATTGGTCACGTCGCTATCCTAGCTGGTCATGGTTACCATTCGGTTTTTGGGGCGGTTTTGCGGCAGGGCCGCCCGGCGCCGGTTTGGAACGATTCAATTTCGCGATTGCCGCATGTTCCAGCTATCAGCAGAGGTGCTCCGCTGCGGACGGGGACATATCTGCAAAACTCCGGGGAGCCGACATGATCAGAAACACCAATGCCGGCTGGGGCAGCATTTCCCGGTGGCTGCACTGGGGTTTGGCGCTGGCCATCATCGGCATGATCGGCTTCGGCTGGTGGATGAACCACATCCCGGCGCGTCCCGACCGCTTTTTCTACCGCTCGATTCATGCCGATATCGGCTATGTGATCCTGCTGCTTACCGTGCTGCGCCTGGTCTGGCGCATCATCAACCCGACGCCCGCCCTGCCGGCCGAGACCTCGCGCTGGCAGAAGATCGCAGCCCATGTCAGCCATGGCGCGCTCTATCTCGTGGTCATCCTGGTTGCGATGCTGGGCTGGGCGCACTCCGGCGCCCGCACGCCGGACTATTCGGACTTCTTCGGCCTGTTTCACGTGCCGCAATTCACCACTCCCGACCGTGCGGCGGCAGGCGCCTATGAGGACCGCCACATCCTCTTTGCCTATGTGCTGCTTGCCCTGATCGCGGTTCACGTGGTCGCAGCCCTCTGGCACCACTTTGTCCGCCGCGACCGCGTCGTGGCGCGGATGGTGATGGACGAAGCGGGGTAGGGACAGTCTCGTGTCCCGGACGCGCTGCAGCGTGCAACGCTGCTGCGCAGAGCCGGGACCCAAGCCGCAAGGTTTGCTCTTGGCCGCATGGGCCCCGACTCTGCAGCGCATCGTCGAAGTGACGCTGCGCTTTGTCCGGGGCACGAGAGCGAGATGCTGCGCGCGCAATGACGGAGTAAGATGCGGCGTCACGGCTGATCCAATTTACGGTCGCAGGAGGCGCCATGCTCACCGTCCATCATCTCGGCAAGTCGCAGTCCGAGCGCATCGTCTGGCTGTGCGAGGAGCTGGGAATTCCCTACGAGCTGAAGCGCTACACGCGTGATCCCGTCACCATCCTGGCGCCGGCCGAGTACAAGGCGCTGCACCCGATCGGGGCGGCGCCAGTCATCACCGACGGCGATCTCGTGCTCGCCGAGTCCGGCGCCATCATCGACTACATCATCGCCAAATACGGCAACGGCCGCCTCGTTCTCCGTCCTGACGATCCCGATTTCGCACAGTTCCTGTACTGGTTTCACTTCGCCAACGGTACGCTGCAGGCCGGCATGGGCCGGCTGATGATCCTGAACCGGCTCAAGCTCGCCGACGACAATCCAATGCTGGTCGCGACCAGGGGGGCGTGTCGACCGCGCCTTCGATCTGGTCAATGCGAGGGTCGGCTCGGCTGAGTATCTGGCGGGCAACACCTTCACCACCGCCGACATCATGATGGGCTTTTCGCTCACGACGATGCGCTACTTCCAACCCTACGATCTCTCGCGCTGTTCGAACGTGATCAAATATCTCGGCCGCATCGGCACGCGGGCGGCCTACCGGCGTGCGATGGAGAAGGGCGATCCCGGCATGGCGCTGCTCTTGAGCTGAGTGCCGGCGTCGATCACGCGATCCTGTTTGTGGCGGCCGCCCGCTCCGTGGCCAGCTGCTTCTGCAGGCGGTCGATGTTTTGCAGCAGGCGCTGGCTGGTCAGCACCAGGAAGTAATAGCCGAACTGAGGGTCCTGGAAGTAGATCTCGAGCAGCCGGTCATAGGTGATCGTCAACACCTGACCGTCCTCGATGCATTCTATCGTTCCAGTTCGCCGGTTGTCCGGTGTGAGGAAGCCGAGTTCTCCCATCAGCACACCGGGCAGAATCTCGACGTTGATCTCCTTGACCAGAAACTTGCCCGTGACCGTGAGGAGCATCTCCTTGGCTGGATCGCCCAGTTTGAAGAGCGTGTCGCCGCGGCGATATTTGCGCTCGGTCATGAACGGCTTGAGCCACTCGATCGACATGTCGCCTTCGGCCGCATGACGCGCCTTCTTGACCAGCTTGAGCATCTGCCGCAGGCGCAAGGCGTTGATCGGAAGCAACAGAAGATAGAGGAGGAAGGTCGCGACATTGGCGGAGAGTGCGCCGAAGATGGAGAAGAACACGCAGCCGATCATGTTGGCGACGCGCAGCGGCACCATCGTCCGCATCAAGAGGGTGGCGACGAAAAAGCCGGCGCCGACCGCGGCGAACAGATTGGCCAGGGTGATGTTGTGGACAAAGATCTCCAGCAGCCGATTGAAGATCGCGTCCCAGGTGACGTCGTTTGGATCGAGACCCATCTGGACCAGGATCTTCGCGATCCTGAGGTTATCCGTTGCCGCGTCGAGAATGCGGTCGAGGATCGACGAAATGTCTGCGCTGCCGGACGGCATGGTGTTATCCCCGCGTAAGGCCTTCAGTCCTGGTCGGTGCTCGTATAGCCGAAATCGGATGACGACCGCTTGAATGAAGCCTCCGGCCGTCTCGCCGCAAGAGGCAAATTTTAGCCTGATCGGTGGTTTCGGCAATTGCCCGTTGGTGGTGCGTATGACCCGTGATTCGGGGCCCCGGTAGGGCTTTGCGGTCGTGAAATGAACCTGGGCGCCCCGGCGGAGGCGTGGATCGATCTTCGTCCTATGGCTTGGCGGCGGGCTGGATCACCTGCTGATCGACGAGGGTAAGATGCCCGGGCAGCGAACCGGCGCGCAGCATCATGGCGACGCTGTTGGCTTCCTCGAGGGTGAAATTGCCGGAGATCTGGCCCGAGCCGCCGGTGATGGGCTCGCGGATCACGGGGGCGGAGATCACCTTGTGATCGAGCACGATGGCGAAGGGTTTTCCGATGTTCTCTTCGGTGACGTGGGCGAAGCGCCGCGTGCCGCGGCCGTTGAAGCGGAACAAGGCGATCGGGTCCTTCGTGCCGCTCGCAAATCCCGGGCCCGCATAGCTGATGTCGTCGCCGTCGAGCGCGCTGTCCTTCGCAACAAGATAGGGTTGCTTGTCCCTGGAGCCGAGCAGGACTTCCGTGCCCGCGGGCGGCGTGCCGGATTGCGCCTGCTCCGCCGGCATCGAAAGATCGACCAGGCGGAAGCTGACCGTGACCTTTCTGGCGAAGATCGCGGTAATGCGCTCGGGCTCCATCAAGCTCGGCAGGAAGATGCGGATGCGGTCCGTCCCATCCGGCTGCACGCTGGCGAGCTTGACGCCGCCGTCCTTGAGGCGCTGTTCGATCATGGCGATGGCGTCTTCGACGAGATCGTGCAGGCGTGCGGCGGATGCGGCATCGGTCGGCGCGAGCCTGACCAGTCCGTCGCCGCCGTCGGTCACGGTGAAGGCATGCGCGGGCAGTCCCTCCGTGCCTGACGCGAGCTTGCGTGCGAGCTGTTCGCGGCCTTTGGCGTCTGCGATCTTCACTTCGACGCCGCCGTCGCGGATCGCAAGGCCGGAGAAGGCGATACGGCCCTCGCGCAGGTTCTTGTAGACCTCGTCGCGCAGGTCCGTGATGACAGTCTCGCGCAAGGCGTCGCCGTCCACCTTGTAGACGATCCGCAAGCCGCCCAGCCTCTCCATCTGCTCGGCGACGAACGTCGCGACCTTGGCGCGCATCTTGTCGAACTGGGAGTCCTCGGCGAGCGCGGCCGGGGGCAGCGCGACCGCCGATGCCAAAATCACCGATGCCAATGTCACCGATGTCAATATCACCGATGTCATGGCGAGCGCGAGGATCAGCGGTGCGATGCGGTCCCGCAGCGGCGCGGTCATGGTCACCTCAAGTCTTGCGGCAGGGCGCTGGCGCGCTATTCCGGGGCCAATTCTTGGTCCCCGGATCGGGCTCTGAGGTTCAAACGCCGTCCGGATCGAGCTTGATCGCCGCGACCGTCTGGTCATAGACGAACGCCAAATCATGCCTCATTGTGTTCCCGCTCGACCGGCAAATCGGTCGGGGTCTCGCCTGAACCAAAATGTCAAAAGACAGGGGGCGGGGAAATGCACAGAGGGAGGACGGAATTCCATGGCGGGCATCCACACGCTCGATCGGCTGATTGGCAACGACTATCCGGACCTGGCGACGGACGCGGAGGTCCGGGCCTTCGAGCAGGTCCCTTACGCCGATCGCGTCGCGGCCGAGAGCACCTATGATGCGATCAAGCTCGGCGCTGCGTGCAATCCCGACGGGGCGGCGATCCAGCTCCTGCAAAATGCTGATCCGGCCGACGCGCCGGTCGTGGTCAGCTACCGCGACTTCATCGCGCGCGTGACGCAAGCCGCCAACATGTTTCACGCGCTCGGCGCGGAAAAGGGCGACGTCATCAGCTTCATGCTGCCGCTGTTGCCCGATGCCTTCGTGACGCTGTTCGGCGCCGAGGCCGCGGGCATCGCCAATCCCGTCAACCCGCTGCTCGAGCCACACCAGATCGCCGAGATCCTGGAGGCAGCGAACACAAAAATCCTGGTGGCGCTCGGCCCGATGCCGGGCACCGACATCTGGCAGAAGGTCGAACAGATCCGCCCGCAGCTCAAGCACCTCAAGGCGATCGTGCAAGTGGTTGGCGGCGGCGATCCCGCCAACGGCATCTATGCCTTCAACGATCTGATCAAGCAGCAGCCATCCGACCAGTTTATCAGCGGGCGCAACATTCTTGGCAGCGACATCGCCGCCTATTTCCACACCGGGGGCACCACCGGCACGCCGAAGCTGGTGCGGCACACCCATGCCAACCAGGTCTATCAGGCCTGGGCGCTCAATTTGTTGCTGAAGTCGCAGCCCGGCGCCAACATGCTGTTCGGCATGCCGCTGTTTCACGTCGGCGGATCGTTGACGCAGGTGCTGCAGACGCTGTCGGCCGGCGGCTCGCTGGTCGTGCTGTCGCCGGGCGGCTGGCGCAATCCGAATGCGGTGAAGAACATCTGGGGACTGGTCGAGCGGTTCAAGCCGGTGGCGCTGTCGAGCGTGCCGACGGTGCTTGCCGCGACGCTCGCGGTGCCGCCGGGCAATGCCGACATCTCCAGCCTGAAATATGCCGCGGGTGGTGGCTCCGCGATCCCCGTCGCCGTCGGCTCCGCGATCCAGGACAAGCTGAAGCTGCCGGTGGTCGAGGTCTACGGCATGACCGAGACGTCGAGCGTGCACACGCTCGCCTATCAGTCGCGGCCGATCCGGCTCGGCTCGGTCGGCCTGCCGATGCCCTACGCGCGCGTGCGCGTCGTGCAGCTCGATGCCGACGGCCGCCTGATCCGCGACTGCGCGCCCGACGAGATCGGGGTCGTGATCATGGCGGGGCCCGGCGTGTTCGGCGGCTATCTCAACGACGAACACAACAAGGGCGCCTTCGTCGATCAGGTCTGGGTCAATTCCGGCGATCTCGGCCGGCTGGATGCCGACGGCTATCTCTGGATCACCGGCCGTGCCAAGGACCTCGTGATCCGCGGCGGCCACAACATTGATCCGGCGCCGATCGAGGAGATCATGTTCCGCCATCCCGCCGTCGGCTTCGCCGCGGTGGTCGGCCAGCCCGACGCCTATGCCGGCGAATTGCCGGTTGGGTACGTGCAGTTGAAGCCGGGCGCGAGCGTCGAGCCGGGCGAGCTGGAAGCGTGGGTGCGCGAGCGCACGCCTGAGCGCGCCGCCGTCCCGGTTCAGGTCATTGCGATCGATCCGATGCCGGTGACCGGCGTCGGGAAGGTGTTCAAGCCGCAACTGCGCTGGGACGCGGCGCAGCGCGTGTTCGCCAAGGTGCTGGCGCCGCTCGTCGCGCGCGGCGTGGACTGTAAGGTGAGGGTCGGCGCCCATGGCAGCCACGGCTCGATCGCCATCGTGACGCTTACGGGCCTGCCGGCGGACCAGCGCGAGGTGATTGCGGGTGAGGTGCACACGCTGCTCGCGCCATTCGTGATACGGCACGAGGTGGTGCAGGCGTAAGCGTTTGGGTCGAAATCCGTAGCGTTTGGGTCGAAATCCGTAGCCCGGATGAGCAAAGCGACATCCGGGGCAGAGGTGCAATCAACGCGTGGCTTCCCGGGTGTCGCTACGCTCACCCGGGCTACAGCAGCGTATATGCGGCACTAGCCCGCCGGCATCCGCGTCTCGACCAGCCGGACCCAGTAGGACGCGCCGTGGCCGAGGATGTTGTCGTTGAAGACATAGGCCGGGTGATGGCACTCGTTGCCGTCGCCCATCCCGACCAGGACCATCGCGCCGGGGCGCGCCTCGAGCATGAAGGAGAAATCCTCGGCGCCCATCATGGGAATGAACTTGTCGTTGACGCGTTCGGCGCCGACGATGTCGCGGGCGACATCGGCGGCGAGGCCGGCCTCGCGCGCATGGTTCATCGTCACCGGATACATCCGCGTATATTTCGTCTCGGCCGAGCCGCCATAGGCGCGGGCGATGCTGTCGGCGACTTCGCCGATGCGGCGTTCGACGAGATCGCGCACTTCAGGATCGAGCGTGCGCACGGTGCCGGCGAGTTCTGCGGTCTCCGGGATGATGTTGAAGGCGGTGCCGGAGTGGAATTGCGTGATCGAGATGACCGCCGATTTCAGCGGATCGACGTTGCGCGCCACGATCGACTGCAGCGCGTTGACGATCTGCGAGCCGATCAGCACGCTGTCGACGGACTTGTGCGGACCCGCGCCGGCGTGGCCGCCCTTGCCGTGGACGATGATCTGGATGTTGTCGGAGGAGGCGAGCATCGCGCCGGGGGTGGTTGCGAAATGGCCTTCGGGCAGGCCGGGCATGTTGTGCATGCCGTAGACCTCCTGGATGTTCCAGCGCGTCATCAGACCGTCCTCGACCATGGCCTTGCCGCCGCCGCCGCCTTCCTCGGCGGGCTGGAAGATCATGATCGCGGTGCCGTCGAAATTGCGCGTCTCGGCGAGATATTTGGCGGCACCGAGCAGCATGGCGGTGTGGCCGTCATGGCCGCAGGCGTGCATCTTGCCAGGCACCTTGGAGGCGTAAGGCACGTCGGCGGTTTCCATGATCGGCAGCGCGTCCATGTCGGCGCGCAGGCCAATGGTCTTGCCGGAGGCCGACTTGCGGCCACGGATCACGCCCACGACACCGGTGCGGCCGATGCCCGTCACAACCTCGTCACAGCCGAACTCGCGCAGCTTGTCGGCGACGATGCCGGCGGTGCGGTGGACTTCGTAGAGCAATTCAGGGTTCTCGTGGAAGTCATGGCGCCAGGCGGCCATTTCGTCGGAGAGAGCGGCAACGCGATTGACGATGGGCATGGGGGGGATCCGTTTTGTTCGTAGGGCGGGTTAGCGTAGCGTAACCCGCCGCGATGCGAGGAGAAAAGGGCGGATTACGCTGCGCTAATCCGTCCTACGGAAGTGCTCAGCTCTCGCCGAACACGCGCTTGAAGATCGTGTCGACGTGCTTGAGGTGATAGCCGAGGTCGAACTGCTCCTCGATCTCGGCGTCGGTGAGATACTTCTTCACCTCGGTGTCCTTCTTCAGGAGCTGGAGGAAGTCGCCTTCGCCGCGCCAGACCGGCATGGCGTTGCGCTGCACCAGCTTGTAGGCGTCCTCGCGGCTCGCGCCCTTCTGGGTGAGCGCCAGCAACACGCGCTGGGAGTGCACGAGGCCGCCGAGGCGGTCGAGGTTCTTCTGCATGTTGGCGGGGTACACCAGCAGCTTGTCGATCAGGCCGGCGAGGCGCACCAGCGCGAAGTCGAGCGTCACGGTGGCATCCGGGCCCATCATGCGCTCGGCGGAGGAGTGCGAGATGTCGCGCTCGTGCCAGAGCACGACGTTTTCCAGCGCTGGCGTCACATAGGCGCGCACCATGCGGGAGAGGCCGGTGAGGTTCTCCGACAGCACCGGGTTGCGCTTGTGCGGCATCGCGGAGGAGCCCTTCTGTCCCTCCGAGAAGAACTCTTCAGCCTCCAGCACCTCGGTGCGCTGCATGTGGCGGATCTCCACCGCGATGCGTTCGACCGAGGAGGCAATCACGCCAAGGGTCGAAAAATACATCGCGTGGCGGTCGCGCGGGATCACCTGCGTCGAGATCGGCTCGGGGACGAGGCCCATGGCCTTTGCGACATGCTCTTCGACGCGCGGATCGATCTGGGCGAAGGTGCCGACGGCGCCGGAGATGGCGCAGGTCGCGACCTCTTTGCGCGCCGCGATCAGGCGCTCCTTGGCGCGCGAGAATTCGGCGTAGGCATAAGCGAGCTTGAGGCCGAAGGTGACCGGCTCGGCATGGATGCCATGGCTGCGGCCGATGGTCGGCGTCATCTTGTGCTCGAACGCGCGCTTCTTCAGCGCGGCGAGCACCTTGTCGAGATCGGCGAGCAGGAGGTCGGCGGCGCGGGTGAGCTGGACGTTGAGGCAGGTGTCGAGCACGTCGGAGGAGGTCATACCCTGGTGGACGAAGCGCGCCTCGGGGCCGACGATCTCAGCGAGGTGGGTGAGGAAGGCGATGACGTCGTGCTTGGTCTCGCGCTCGATCTCGTCGATGCGGGCGACGTCGAAGGTAGCGTTCTTGGCCTTCGCCCAGACCGTTTTGGCGGCTTCCTTGGGGATCGTCCCGAGTTCGGCCAGCGCGTCCGCCGCATGCGCCTCGATCTCGAACCAGATCTTGAACCGGGTCTGCGGCTCCCAGATCGAGGCCATTTCCGGGCGTGTATAACGGGGGATCATCTGACGGCTCCAGGAAGGTGGGCGGGCGGCCCGAGAGGGCGAGGCACCGGCCAAAATGTTTTTTACGCCGTGATTTAGCAGAGCGAGGAGGGCGAAACAAACGGCGCGGGCAAGGTATCGGGGGGATGATCGGGCTGGACGGGGGGGACTATTGGGCCCCACGGCGGGCCACCGTCCAGCCAGCCGGGCTGGTTGTGCAGGTCCGACTGCAAATATTGACTATCAATCACGGATCATTGAATGACAGATATTGAAATCTGTCAGCGAGACGTGTATATCCGTTTGCGGACGCTCCGATTGGGCGTCCCGCGGCCACCTCCGGGGGGAGCCCGACATCCGAGTACCTCTCGGATCGAGGGTCGTCATCGAAGGGCGAGGGCCGCGGACGAATGGAGATATAAGAAAATGACGACCGAAATCATCAACTTCACCGGCACGATTGGGCATTGGCTCAATTTGCTGGTCGCGCGCCAGATCGCGGCGCAGGCTGCAAAACTGCCTCATTAAGAATTGAGCAGGATCTTGTCGGAAAACCGCTACACACTTTCGCGGATCATGCTTTAGGCGAGAGCTTTCCGAGACGACCGGCAGGGGCGCTTCGGGAGCAGCTCCGTCGCCGGGTAACTGAGCCCTGAACGGGAACATGGTGCTGGCATGAATGAAGCCGTTGTCTTGACGCCGGAGCGGATCCTCGAAGTCACCGAGGACGTGCTCAGGCGCTACGGACTTGCCAAGGCCACCGTGGTTGACGTTGCCCGTGCGCTCGATGTGAGCCACGGCAGTGTCTATCGACATTTCCCGAGCAAGGCCTCGCTGCGCGAGGCCGTCGCCAAACGCTGGCTCGACCGCATCGACGCGCCGCTGCTGGCGATCGTCAGGGAACAGGGGCCGGCGCAGGCGCGGCTCGACCGCTGGCTGCGTGCGCTGTTCGCTGCCAAGCGTTCGCGCGTCCTCGACGACCCCGAGATGTTCGAGACCTATCTGACGCTGGCCCGCGAGGCCTGCGCGGCCGTCAGGTGTCACAAGGACACGATGATCGACCAGATCGCGGCGATCCTGTCCGACGGCGTGAAGCAGGGCGTGTTCGAGGTGAAAGACGTTGCTGTCACCGCACGTGCGATCTTCGATGCCACCAGCCGCTTCCATCATCCGGCGCATGCCGACGAGTGGAAGGATGCCGAACTGCCCGCGCGCGTCGACGCGACGCTCGCACTGCTGCTGCGCGGATTGAAGGCCGGGTAGACCGCTGCACCTGTTCAACGCGCGTCAATCAATCTCTCGCCTTGTGAAGGGCGCCATTGTGAACCGGTGGCGAGGACGTTGAGCGTCTTCGCGCGTGCAAGGCCGGGTCGGACGATGGCACGACCGGCGGACTTTCCGGATATGCATTGACCGCGATTTCGACGGCGTCCTTTGACCGCTTTCGAAGGCGGTAGAATGTCAGCTCCTGATCGAGCATGGGGCAGCGGAAGTGGACGACCGCCGTGTCCGGCAGGCGGCAAAGTTCGTCGATGAGCTCGCCTACTGTGATGATCGGGGGATGGGCGACTGCCTTGTGATGATCCTTGCTCATGACGTTCTACTCCGTTCACTCTGCTACTAACCGGAACTGGATGGTCTCCGTTCCAATCCGCCCGGCAGATTGACCAGCTTCAAGTCACTTAAGGGAATGCGGCAGCTCTGCTGCTAGATCCTCGTCAGCCCGCACGTCGCCGCGAGCCGCACGAGCTGCGCGTCCGTGCGTGCGCCGGTCTTGGTCTTGATCAGATAGTGGTAGTTCTGGACCGTCTTCACACTGAGATTGAGATGCGCGGCGATCTGCTCGGTGGTGGCGCCGCCGGCGAACTGGCGCAAAATCTCGATCTCGCGCTCGCCCAGTTGATCCAGCACTGAGCCCGTCGGCGACAGGCTCTCCTCGGCCAGAATATGCGCGATATCGTCGCTCATGGCGCGTTCGCCGCGGGCAACGCTGCGGATCGCGGTCACGACCGCAGACGGTTCGCTGCTCTTGGTGACGAAGCCACTGGCGCCGGCGCTGAACGCTGATTTCACCAGCACGGCTTCGTTGTGCATGGTGAAGACGAGAATGCGCGCCCGCGGGTTGCGCGCACGGATATTGCGGATCGCCTCTAGCCCGCTCGCGCCGGGCATCGAGATATCCAGCACGACGACATCAGGATCGTGCGCCTTGAAGGCGCCATAGGCATCCGCGGCGTTGTCGGCTTCCGCGACGACATGGAGATCGCCCTGGCTCTCCAGCACACGCCGGTAGCCCTGCCGGACAATCGGATGATCGTCGACCAGCAGCACGGAGATGCCTGTTGCTGCGACATCGGTCATACCGGCCTCATGCGGCGAGCGGGATGGTCGCGGCGACGCTCAGGCCGCGACTGGCGGGCAGGATCGACAGCGACCCGCCGGCAGCGGCCACGCGCTCGCGGATGCCGGTAAGGCCGAAGCCGGTGGACTGCGCCACACGTGCAGCGTCGCCGCCGCCGTCATCCTCGACCCGGATCAGCAGCGCGTCGTCCTCGCCGGCGCGGCGCTCGATGCGCAACCAGATTTCACGTGCCGCACCGTGCCGCAAAGCGTTGGTCAGGCATTCCTGCGCCACGCGATAGGCCGTGGTCGCGGCAGGGCCGCTGATATCCGCAAGATTGCCTCGGAGGTCGAGCTGGATCGTCGGCCGCGCCGCGCTCTGCGAGCGCCAGCTGTCGACGAGATTGACGAGGCTCGCCTCGAGCCCGAGCTCCTCGGGCAGGGGATTGCGCAACCGCTTCAGCGCATCCCGGAGCGAGGCCATCAGATGGTGCGTTGCCTGCGAGATCATCCGTGCATCCTGCGCGATGCCGCTGTCGTGGTTCTCCTTCGCGCTCGCGGTCTCGATCGTGTTGGCGAAGGCGAGGATGGCGGAGAGATTCTGTCCGAACTCGTCGTGCAGCTCGCGGGCGAGCGCGCGGCGCTCGTCGTCGCGGATCTCGATCAGCCGCCGCGTCAGCGCCGCGCGCTGTTCGGTGGCTTCCTCCAGCCGGCCGCCGAGCTCGCCGACGGCACTGCCGATCATCGCCAGCTCCATGGAGCGGAAGCGCGGCAGCTTCGTGCGATACTGGCCGCGCGCCATGCGCTGGAGTGCGGTGACGATGGCGCGCGCCGGCGCCAGCGCATG
>NZ_LGHM01000165.1 GCF_001908185.1 Bradyrhizobium sp. AS23.2 | reverse complement strand
GTCATTCCGGGGCGCGCAAAGCGCGAGCCCGGAATCCATAACCACAGGCGGATATTTTGGCGTACTACGTCTACATCCTTGCAAGTAGGAAGCACGGTACGCTCTACATCGGCGTGACCAACGACCTCGTGCGTCGCGTGTACGAGCACAAGACAAAAGCTGCTCCCGGCTTCACGACACGTTACGGCGTCGACAAATTGGTGTTGTTCGAAATCTATGATGATGCCGCGACGGCCATCGCCCGCGAGAAAGAACTCAAGAAGTGGCGACGGGATTGGAAGACCCGCCTGATCGAGGAGCAGAACCCGAATTGGGATGATCTCTATTCCGGGATAGCCAACTGACGTTCGTGGTTATGGATTCCGGGCTCGCGCTTCGCGCGCCCCGGAATGACGCTGGAGAGAGCTTGCCCAAAAAACAAAAACCCCGGCATCGCTGCCGGGGTTTCGTAGTCCTTGAGGTGGCTGGATCAGAAGTCCATGCCGCCCATGCCGCCGCCCGGGGGCATCGCCGGACCGGCGCCGCCCTTCTTGGGCAGCTCGGCGACCATGGCTTCCGTGGTGATCAGGAGAGCCGCAACCGAGGCTGCGTTCTGGATCGCGGTACGGACCACCTTGGTCGGGTCGATGATGCCCTTGGTGACGAGATTGACGTACTCGCCGGTCTGGGAGTCGAAGCCGTAGGCGTAGGTCTTGTTCTCCAGGATCTTGCCGACGATCACCGAGCCGTCTTCACCGGCGTTGATCGCGATCTGGCGAGCGGGAGCCGACAGCGCCTTGCGCACGATCTCGACGCCGGTCTTCTGGTCGTCGTTCTTGGTGCGCAGGCCCTTGAGCTGCTCGGAGGCACGGAGCAGGGCGACGCCGCCGCCCGGAACGATGCCTTCCTCGACCGCGGCGCGGGTCGCATGCATCGCGTCATCAACGCGATCCTTGCGCTCCTTCACCTCGACCTCGGTCGCGCCGCCGACGCGGATCACCGCGACGCCGCCCGCGAGCTTGGCAAGACGCTCCTGGAGCTTCTCACGGTCGTAGTCCGAGGTGGTCTCCTCGATCTGCGCCTTGATCTGGGCCACGCGCGCCTCGATGTCGGCCTTCTTGCCGGCGCCGTTGACGATCGTGGTGTTCTCCTTGTCGATCATCACCTTCTTGGCGCGACCGAGCATGTTGAGCGTGACGTTCTCGAGCTTGATGCCGAGGTCTTCCGAGATCGCCTGGCCGCCGGTCAGGATCGCGATGTCCTGCAGCATGGCCTTGCGACGATCGCCGAAGCCCGGAGCCTTGACGGCCGCGACCTTCAGGCCGCCGCGCAGGCGGTTCACGACCAGGGTCGCGAGCGCTTCGCCTTCGACGTCCTCGGCGACGATGACCAGCGGCTTGCCGGTCTGCACCACGGCCTCGAGCAGCGGGAGCAACTCGTTCAGCGAGGAGAGCTTCTTCTCGTTGATGAGGATGTAGGCGTCGTCCATCTCGACGCGCATCTTGTCGGCGTTGGTGACGAAGTAGGGCGAGATGTAGCCGCGGTCGAACTGCATGCCCTCGACGACGTCGAGTTCGGTCTCGAGCGACTTGGCTTCCTCGACGGTGATGACACCCTCGTTGCCGACCTTCTTCATGGCGTCGGCGAGGAACTTGCCGATCTCCGCGTCACCGTTGGCCGAGATGGTGCCGACCTGGGCGATCTCGTCGTTCGAGGTGACCTTCTTGGAGTTCTTCTGGAGGTCCGCCACGACGGCTTCGACCGCGAGGTCGATACCGCGCTTGAGGTCCATCGGGTTCATGCCGGCGGCGACCGACTTGGCGCCTTCCTTCACGATCGCCTGGGCGAGCACGGTGGCGGTGGTGGTGCCGTCGCCGGCCGCGTCGGCGGACTTGGAGGCGACTTCGCGCACCATCTGGGCGCCCATGTTCTCGAACTTGTCCTCGAGCTCGATCTCCTTGGCGACGGTGACGCCGTCCTTGGTGATGCGGGGAGCGCCGAACGACTTGTCGAGCACGACGTTGCGGCCCTTCGGACCGAGCGTGACCTTCACCGCGTTGGCGAGAACGTCGACGCCGCGCAGCATCTTGTCGCGCGCTTCAACCGAGAATTTGACTTCTTTGGCTGCCATCTGAAATTTTCCTTGAGGTGTTTGACTGGAGGGAGAGAGGGGCTCTTAGGCCGCCTTCTTCTTGGAAGCGGGGACGTCGAGGACGCCCATGATGTCGCTTTCCTTCATGATCAGCAGATCGACGCCGTCGATCTTGACTTCGGTGCCGGACCACTTGCCGAACAGCACGCGGTCGCCGACCTTCAGGTCGATCGGGATCAGCTTGCCGGCTTCGTCGCGGCCACCCGGGCCAACGGCGACGACTTCACCCTGGGAGGGCTTTTCCTTGGCAGTGTCGGGAATGATGATGCCGCCAGCGGTCTTCTCTTCTGCGTCGATACGCTTGACCACGACGCGGTCGTGAAGCGGACGGAATTTCATGCAGTCCTCCTAAGCATTTGTACGAGTTGGGGATTTTTAGTCGTTAGCAATCGATGCCCGCGAGTGCTAGCGCAGGCGAGGCTGAAATAGGACAGGAATTTTGCGGGGGCAAGGGCTTCTAGCAGAAAAATCAGCACCCGGAAGCGCGGACTGCCAGATTCTCTTTACCATCGTTAACCGGCCTTCGGAGCCGTATTAGCACGGAGCCGCATCTGCTGCTAACGCATTGAATTTCAACAACTTGTTAAACCTTTGGGCTTGAGATGGGTTGTCAGTTTGCGTCACATTTCTCTCATGTGAGCGCATCTCCTCCGGGTGGCTCCCGGGGAACCGAAGCCACCCCCTGAATATGCGCTCCTGCAAAGGAGGTTGGCATGGTCTCGCGGGCTGGGGTTGTTTCCGACGACTTCCGGAAACAGGTGCTGGGTTACGGGCTGACGACGGCGCAAATTCTCTACCGGATGCCGGATCATCCCTCGCTGCTTCAGACCTATGTCTGGCAGGACTACGATCTGTTTCCGAAGTTTCCGGCGCTGACCGACTTCCTGGCGTTCTGGCAGGAGAAGCTCGACGGCCCGCTGTTCTCGGTGACCGTGGCGCATTCCAAGCTGATCAAGCCGGCCGAGCTGCGCGCCGTGGACGGCGTGTTCCGGCTGCATTGAAGGGAGGACGCGTAGATCGCGTAGGATGGGTAGAGCGAAGCGAAACCCATCGCCTTCGAAAGCAGGGAGATGATGGGTTTCGCAAGGGCTCTACCCATCCTACGCGTCGCATTTTGTGCTAGCCTCTCCCGATAACAACAGGGGAGGCAGCCATGGCCAAGAAAGCGAAATCGCGCAGCGCAGCGCAAACCGCGGTGAAAAAGCGGAGCGGAGCCAAGTCCGCGGCGCGATCTTCGGCGCGCAAAGCGGTGAAGGCGAAGGCGCGCACGACAACTGCAAAGTCATCCGTCAAGAAGCCCGCACGGCCCAAGCAGCGCATTGCCGTCAGCCATCATCGCGAAGAGGATTTCAAAGCCGACGGCCTGCGCGCCTACGCGAAATACCGGGACCTCGGCATTGCCGACGCCACCCACGGCCTCGCGCAAGCACATGTGATCCGCCTGCAAGGGCCCTGCGATCCGACCGAGGTGTCGAAGCTGCACTTCCACGACGTCGAATTCCAGATGGTCTACGTGCTCAAGGGCTGGGTGAAGACCTACATGGACGGGCAGGGCGAGACCTTGATGAAGGAAGGCAGCGCCTGGACCCAGCCGCCGAAGATCAAGCACATGATTTTGGATTATTCTGATGACGTGGAGCTGCTGGAGGTGATCCTGCCAGCGGAGTTCAAGACGGTGGAACTGAAGGCGTAGGCGCTCTCCTCGTCATTGCGAGAAGCGAAGCGACGAAGCAATCCAGACTGTTTCCTCGGATGCATTTCTGGATTGCTTCGCTTCGCTCGCAATGACGGTTCTCCCATCTCTCCGCCGTCATTCCGGGGCGCGCGTAGCGCGAGCCCGGAATCCATCGGGCGGCAATACAAGTGGATTCTCAGATGCGCAATTGCGCATCATGGTTCGCCACTTTGCGGCGCCCCGGAATGACGGGTGGAGAGTTCGTTCGCAGCCCCGATGGAGCGCAGCGAAATCTGGGGCACCCGGGCGCGACGGAAACGCTGTCCCGGATTGCGCTGCGCTCCATCCGGGCTACGAGTGCGCCGCTCTTACGCCAGCACCCCCCACGATCGCTCCCATCAAGCACGTCGTCAGTGTCCCCGACACGATCGACTTCAGCCCGAGCGCGTTGATCTCCTCGCGCCGTTCAGGGGCCATGACGCCGAGGCCGCCGATCATGATGCCGAGGCTGGCGAAATTGGCGAAACCGCACATCGCGTAGAGCATGATCAGGCGCGAGCGCGGATCGAGCGCGTCGGGCGGCAGCTTTGAGAGGTCGACATAGGCGATCAGTTCGTTGAGCACGGTCTTGGTGCCCATCAGGCTGCCGGCGGTCACGGCCTGATCCCAGGGCAACCCCATCAGCCAACACACCGGCGCCATCACGAACCCAAGCAGGCGCTGCAACGAGATCGCGGCGCCGCCGATATCAGGCAGTAAGCCGAGCATGGCGTTGACGAGATAGACCAGCGCCACCAGCACCAGCAGCATCGCGACGATGTTGAGCAGCAGCTCGAGGCCTGCGGTGGTGCCTTTCACAATGGCGTCCATCGTGCCGGAGACGCTCATCTCCGGGTCCTCCAGCGCGCCGCCGGTGCGCTTGTCGGATGTCTCGGGCACCATGATGAGGCTGACGAGGATCGCGGCCGGCGCGCCCAGCACGGAGGCAATGACGAAATGCGCGGCGGCATCCGGAATGAGTGGCGCCAGCAGCGTCGCATAGAGCACCAGCACCGTGCCGGCGATGCCGGCCATGCCGCCGGTCATCACCAGGAACAGTTCGCTCCGTGTCATCTGTGCGAGATACGGCCGCACGAACAGTGGCGCCTCGACCATGCCGAGGAAGATGTTGGCGGCGGTCGAGAGACCGACCGCGCCGCCGACGCCCAGCGTCCGCTCCAGCAGCCAGGCCATCCCGCGCACGACCGGCGGCAGCACGCGCCAATAGAACAGCAGCGTCGTCAGCACGCTCATCACCAGCACGATCGGCAGCGCCTGGAACGCCAGGATGAAATCGGCGCCGGGCACCTTCACGTCGAAGGGCAGGGTACCGCCGCCGACATAGCCGAACACGAAGGAGGAGCCGGCGCGCGAAGCCGCCGAGATCGCACCGACCGCATCATTGATGGCGCCGAAGGCTTGCGCGACGACGGGCAGCTTTAAAAGGACAATCGCGGTGGCGAAGGTCACGACGAGGCCGATCGCCGCCTGGCGCAGCGATACGGCGCGGCGGTTCTCTGCCAACGCGAAGGCGAGTAGCAGCAATGCGAAAATGCCGAGTGACGATTGCAGCCGCAGCATGATGTCCCCAAACCCCCAATGATTATGGCCGCGCGTGCGTTGCAAACGCAATGCCTTGGAGATCACCGGAGCCGCCGCTGTTGACAAGCCGGTCCGCGTCAGCCACGCGGGGCACCGTCAATATCAGGCGCGGATGGTCCAAGAGGTGAGCCAAAAGCCAAGCCAGGAGCCAAGCGAAGCGCAGCCGCTACGGGCGAGCCCGCCGGTGAGCGCCCGCGAACTCCTCACTCACCGCGCTTTCCTGTTTTTCCTGCTCTCGCGCAGCCTGTCGCGCTTTTCCAGCCAGATCGCGGCGGTCGCGATCGGCTGGCAGATTTACGATCTCACCGGTTCAGCCTTCGACCTCGGCATGGTCGGGCTCGTGCAGTTCCTGCCCACCGCGCTGCTCGTGTTCGTCGCCGGCCACGCCGCCGACCGTTACGAGCGCAAACGCGTGGTTCAGCTCTGCCAGCTCGTGGAAGCGACGACCGCGCTCTATCTCGCAATCATCACCTATCTTGGCGCGGTCGGCGAGGTACAGATTTTCGTCGCGACCTTCGTGCTCGGCATTGCCGGCGCCTTCGAGAGCCCGACCACTGCGGCGCTGCTGCCGCTGGTCGCGCCGCAGGGTTCGCTGCAGCGCGCCACGGCCGTGTCCAGCGGCGCGGCGCAGGTCGCGACCATCACGGGGCCGGCGCTCGGCGGTTTTGCCTATGCGATCGCGCCGCATCTTGCCTACGCCGTGATGGTACTGTTCTGGATTCTCGGGATGATCCTGACCGGCTTTATCCGGCCGCGTCCGCAGGCCGTAGCCAAGGAGGGGACGAGTTCGGACAATATCTTTGCCGGCTTCCGCTTCATCCGCGAAAGTCCGGCGATCCTCGGCACCATCTCGCTCGATCTGTTCGCCGTGCTGTTCGGCGGCGTCACCGCGCTGCTGCCGATCTATGCCCGCGACATCCTCCAGACCGGTCCGGTCGGGCTCGGCGTGCTGCGCGCCGCGCCTGCGGTCGGCGCATTGTTGATGACCATGGTGCTGGCGCGCCACGCCATTTCGCGGCATGTCGGCCTGCGCATGTTCCAGGCCGTGATCGTGTTCGGTGTCGCAACGATCGTGTTCGCGCTGTCGTCCTGGATGTGGCTGTCGGTGCTCTCGCTCGCCGTTCTCGGCGCGGCCGACACGATCAGCGTCGTGATCCGCTTCTCGCTGGTGCAACTCGCCACGCCAGACGAGATGCGCGGCCGTGTCGGTGCGGTGAACTTCCTGTTCATCAATGCCTCCAACCAGCTCGGTCAGTTCGAGAGCGGGCTCACAGCCGCGCTGTTCGGCGCGATGCCGGCCGCCGTGCTCGGCGGCGTGTGCACGGTCGCAGTGGCGCTGCTGTGGATGAAGCTGTTCCCGAGCCTGCGCCAGGTGGAGAGGCTGGAGTAACGAGGTCTCGTGTTCCGGGCGCAGCGCAGCGTGTAACGATGCGCCGCTGAGCCGGGACCCAGGTTGCCGCGAGGAGACGTGCCGAGAGATGGGCCCCGGCTCAGCAGCGCGTCATTTCATGCCGCGCTGCGTCCGGGGCACGAGACCGACGACCCTAATTGCTTCGCTGCGCTCGCAATGACGATTGTGGAGGTAGCGCGCGGATTTACTCCGTCTCACCCCGCTTGTCGGCAACAGCCAGAATCCCCTTGACGCCTACTGTGCATGGGGTTGTTTTTCACTTTTTGAGTCAGACCCTCTCCCCGCAAACGAGGAGAGGGTGGAAAGACCTTTAGCCCCGTCCGACGAACGGCATCTTGCTCGCCATGACCGTCATGAACAGCACGTTGGCGTCGAGCGGCAGGCCGGCCATGTAGGCGACGGCATCGCCGACCGCCTTGGCGTCCATGCGCGGTTCGTGCTTGGTCGTGCCGTCGGGCTGCAGCACGCCGGGGCCGTTGACCATGCGGTCGGTCATGGGCGTCGCCGCATTGCCGATGTCGACCTGGCCGACCGCGATGTCGTACATGCGGCCGTCGAGATTGCTCGCCTTGGTCAGGCCCGTGATGGCGTGCTTGGTCGAGGTGTAGGCCGCCGAGAACGGCCGCGGCGCATGCGCCGAGATCGAGCCGTTGTTGATGATGCGACCGCCGCGCGGGGTCTGGTCCTTCATGATGCGGAAGGCATGCTGGGTGCACAGGAACGGGCCGGTGAGGTTGGTGTTCACCACCGCCTGCCACTGTTCGAGGCTGAGGTCCTCGAAGTTCACGGCAGGCGCGCCCATGCCGGCATTGTTGAAGAGCACGTCGAGCCGGCCGTAGGTCTGTGCGACCTTGGCGAACAGCGCGGCGATCAAGGCCGGATCGGTCATGTCGGCGGAGACGCAGAGGCTCTTTCCGGCGGGGCCGAGCTTTGCCGTCTCCTCGAGCATGTCGAGCCGCCGGCCAGCGAGCACCACGGTGAAGCCGGTGTTCATCAGCGCCAGCGATGCCGCGCGCCCGACACCGGTGCCGGCGCCCGTCACCACTGCGATTTTTTTCGCTTCACTCATCGTTTCCTGCCTTTTCTCTTAGTGTCAGGTTTTGGATTCTTTTTCGTTCTTGTAGGGCGGCCGCGGAATGTTCTGGTGTGCCGCGCGCAAGGCCGCCGACCAGCGCGAGCGCAGGTCGTGGAAATAGGGCTCGCCGGCTTCGATGCGATGGTTGAGATCGGCATCGCAGGCATCGGTGCGCACCACCAGCACGTCGATCGGAAGGCCGACGCCGAGATTGGAACGCATGGTCGAGTCCATCGAGATCAGGCCGGTCTTGAGCGCCTCGTAAAGCTCGACGTCGTAATGCATGGCGCGGTCGAGCACCGGCTTGCCGTATTTGTGCTCGCCGATCTGCAGGTAGGGCGTGTCGGTGGTGCACTCGATGAAATTGCCGGCGGAGTAGACCATGAACAGGCGCATGCGCGCACCCTTGATCTGGCCGCCGAACAGGAAGGAGACGTCGAAGGACACGTCCTCGGATTTCAGCGCCGGGCCTTCGGTGGCGTGAACCGCGCGGATCGCTCGGCCGATGCGCTGGGCGGCCTGGAACATGGTCGGCGCGTTCATCAGCGTCTCGACCTCGCCGGTCGTCGGATCTTCCAGTCCCTCGGTCAGGGTGGAGAGCACGGATTGGCTGATGGCGAGGTTGCCGGCGCTGGCGATCGCCATGATGCGCTCGCCGGGCTTGGAGAAGATGTGGAGCTTGCGGAAGGTCGAGACGTTGTCGAGGCCGGCATTGGTGCGGGTGTCGGCGATCATCACCAGACCGTCCCGAACCAGGATTCCGCAACAATAGGTCATGTCCAGTCCCCGAACGCGTTTGCGCGGAATTACTAGCCAATTTCAGGGGCCGCTCCAACCCCCGATTCCCGGGGGCGGCAGGATGAGGTCGTCATTCCGGGGCGCGACAACGTCGCGAGCCCGGAATCCATTGATCCAGTAACTCTGTGGCCCGATGGATTCTCAGATGCGCAATTGCGCATCATAGTTCGCGCTACGCGCGCCCCGGAATGACAGGTTCGCTCTGCCGTTGCGCCTGCTGCTGCGATTGCCGACCTCATTCAGCGGCATCGACGAGAAACGCCTCGTCAACGGGCACGCCGAGCGCTGTGACCAACCGGTTCGTCTCCGCGGCCATGCCGACGATGGCGAGCATCTCGCCATATTCGGCCTCGGTCATGCCCTTGGCCCGTGCGCTGGCGGTGTGCGAATGGATGCAGTAGCTGCAGCCATGCGCGACCGAAACCGCGACATAGAGCATTTCCTTGATCTTGGGATCGAGCGCCCCTGGAGCCATCACCTCCTTGACGCTCTCCCAGGTCCGCCGCAGCGTCTTCGGATCATGCGCCAGCGCGCGCCAGAAATTGTTGACGAAATCCGACTGCCGGACCTTGCGGATATCGTCGAAAACGGCGCGCGCCTCGCCGGAGAGCTCATCGTCCGAAAGCAGCTTTACAGTCGACATGAGGTACCTCGCGTGTCTGATCTGACTCCGCGACTATAGCACGCCTCATGCATTCGGCCGGCAGCGCCTCGCGAATGCGGCTGCGCCTAGCTCTGCCGCTGCGACTGCCATTGCCCGCCGCGGCCGGCCTGCTCGACCTTGACTGCGACGGCCAGCGTCTCCGCACCGCCGCCATAGCGGGTGCCGCGCACCGGGGCGGCGCCGAGATAGTCGAGCCCGATCGCGACGCGGACATGGGCGTCGGTGGTGCAGATGCTGTTGGCGGGATCGAAGCCGACCCACCCGAGATCGGGCACGTAGGCTTCCGCCCAGGCGTGGCCAGCGTCCTGATGCACCGCGCCGTCCGAGCGCAAAAAGTGGCCGGAGACGAAGCGCGCCGGCACGCCGCCGGCGCGGGCACAGGCAATGAAGATGTGCGCATAGTCCTGGCAGACGCCGCGCTTGAGCGTGAAGGCTTCCGCTGCCGACGTGCCGCTGTTGGTCGGGTCCTCGTCGAACGTCATGTGCTCGCTGATCTCAGTCATCAGCGAATGCAGAAAGCCGAGCGTGTCGCTCTCGGCTTCCGCGCGCAGCTGGCGCGCAACCGCCGTCATCGCCGGATTGACGGAGGTGAGGTCGGTGGAACGCAAAAACATTCCGGCCGGAAAGCGCTCGTCGGCGCCGCGCAGCACCCCGCCGGTGTCGTGGGTCTCGATCAGCCCTTCGGCGGTGATCTGGATGTCGCCGACGGGCCCGCAGGACAGCACATGGGTGACGTTGCCAAACGCATCCTCATGGGTGTCGAGCTTGGTGTCGGTCGAGACGTCGATCTGCCATTCTGCCACGTACTGCCCGTCGTGGCTGCAGGGCGTCATGCGCAGGATCTGGATCACGCTGGTGGCCGGCGGCTCGTAGCGATAGGTCGTGGTGTGCTGGATTCGCAGGCGCATGGTGGACCGTGCAGTTGGTGGTTAGGCCCGAATGCCTACCGCGAAGGAACTCGTCATGCCCGGGCTTGTCCCGGGCATCCACGCTCTTCCCTGTAAGCGGAACCAAGAACGTGGATGGCCGGGACGAGCCCGGCCATGACGATATCCCGTTTCGTCAATCGGGGAACATCAGATCAAATACTGCTTCGTGATGATTTCGCCCAGCCTGGAATTGTCCGCGATGAATTCCTGAATGAATTCATGCACGCCAAGCTGGAAGATGTCGTTCATATTGCTGTGTTCGAGCCGGTTGCGGATGCCGCGGGCATGGCGCTGGGCGGGGCCCTGGCGGCCATAGGCGACGCCGATCTGGTCGAGGTTGCGTACGAGATTGCCGTAGCAGCTCGCCAGCGAGCGCGGCAGCGTGTCGTTGAGGATCAAGAGATCTGCGATCAGCCAGGGTTTCAGTGTCTCGCGATAGACCCAGTGATAGGCCGTCAGCGCCGAGACCGAGCGCAGGATCGAGCTCCACTGATAGAAGTCGAGCGGGCCGCCGACATGCTCTTCCTCGGGCAGCAGGACGTGGTACTTCACGTCGAGAATGCGCGCGGTGTTGTCGGCGCGCTCCAGATGAACGCCCATCCGCGAGAACCAGTAGGCGTCGTTGCGCAGCATGGTCCGGTAGGCCGAACCGTCGAAGCGCAGCGAGGTCTCCTGCACGAAGCGCAGGAATTTTGCGAGATCCTCGCGCGTGGAGGTGCCCTTGCTCCACACCGCCTGGAGCTCGATCCAGGCCGAGTTGATGGTGTCCCACATCTCGCTGGTCAGTGCGGTGCGGACCGAGCGCGAGTTCAGCCGTGCCGCCTCGATGCAGTTCCTGATCGAGGACGGGTTGTCCGCGGAGAACGAGAGGTAGTCGACGACGTTGTGCTCGTTGGCTTCCTCGTAGGTCTGATAGAAGCTTGCGGCGACGCCGGCGGTGAGCAGCGCCGAGTCCCATTCGTTGGTCTTGCCGACATAGGCGGCGGGCAGCGCGGTGACGCGGAGCGTCGCATCGATGGTGCGAGCGAGATATTCGGCCCGTTCGACATAGCGGGCGAGCCAGTAGAGGTTTTCGGCGGTACGCGACAGCATCTGTCTACTCGTCGAGGATCCAGGTGTCTTTGGTGCCGCCGCCCTGGCTCGAATTCACCACCAGGGAGCCTTCCTTCAGCGCAACACGTGTCAGCCCGCCGGGCACGATCGTGGTGCTCTTGCTGCCCGTGAGTACGAAAGGCCGCAGGTCGACGTGGCGCGGGGCAAGGCCTGAGGCCGTGCAGGTCGGGCAGGTCGAGAGCGCCAGCGTCGGCTGTGCGATAAACCCTTCCGGTTCGCGCTTGAGCTTTTCGCGGAACGCATCGATGGTCGCCTTCGTGGCGGCGGGTCCGATCAGCATGCCGTAGCCGCCGGACCCGTGAACTTCCTTGACGACGAGATCGCTCAAGTTGTCCAGCACGTAGGCGAGATCCTTCGGCTCGCGGCAGCGCCAGGTCGGAACGTTCTTCAGGATCGGCTCCTCGCCGAGATAGAACTTCACGATATCCGGCATGTAGGAGTAGATCGCCTTGTCGTCGGCGATGCCGGTGCCGACGGCGTTGGCGAGCGTGATGTTGCCGGCCGCGTAGGCCGACATCAGCCCGGGCACGCCGAGTACGGAGTCGGGGCGGAAGGTGAGGGGATCGAGGAAGTCGTCGTCGACACGGCGGTAGATCACGTCAACCCGCTTCATTCCCTCGGTCGTGCGCATGAATACTTCGTTGTTCTTGACGATGAGATCGCGCCCCTCCACGAGCTCGATGCCGAGCTTGTCGGCGAGGAACGAGTGCTCGTAATAGGCGGAGTTGTAGACGCCGGGCGTAAGCAGGGCGACCGTCGGCTCGCTCGATGCGCCTTGTGGCGCGACCGAGCGCAGGGCCGCGAGCAGCTCGTCGGGATAGCGCTCGACCGGTGCCACCTTGTGGCGGGCGAACAGGTCCGGAAACAGCCGCATCATGATCTCGCGGTTTTCCAGCATGTAGGACACGCCCGAGGGCGTGCGCGCATTGTCCTCCAGCACGATGAAGTCCTCGGCATCGACCCGGACGATGTCGATGCCGGCGATGTGCACGTAGACGTCGTGCGGCACCTGCTGGCCGTTCATCTCGGGGCGGAAGACCGGGTTCTGGAAGATCAGATCGTCGGGCACGATCTCGGCGCGGAGGATGTCGCGGCCATGATAGATGTCGCGCAGGAACATGTTGAGCGCGCGCACGCGCTGCTTCAGGCCCCTCTCCAGGACCGCCCATTCCTTGCCGGACATGATCCGCGGGATCACGTCGAAGGGGATCAGGCGCTCGGTGGACTCGGAATCCCCGTAGACCGCGAAGGTGATACCGATGCGGCGGAACAGGAGCTCGGCTTCCTGGCGGCGATATTCGAGCGCCTCGGGAGGCGTCTCCTTGAGCCAGCGCGCCAGCTCCTGATAGGCGGGGCGAAGGTCCCCGCCGGGAATATTCATTTCGTCAAACGCGACTGCCATAGATCCCGACTTGTCTCCGTGGCCATGCGGCAAGAGTGCATGACTTCCCCGGGTGGTAGCAAGGGCCGGGCCAGCGCGATAAGCATGGAGGAAGGGCAATTGCCGGTGTGAGCCGGGAAGGTGCCTGAAAAAATGGCTGAGGACTGCTTATTTCGGCAGCAAAACCGCGTGACTTCAACGCGTTACCTCGGCAGAGTCGGGCCGACAGGTGAGGGACTTAAGGTATGAGCGACATCGTCACGGCGGGCATTCTGGTCATCGGGGATGAAATCCTGTCCGGCCGGACCAAGGACAAGAATATCGGCTTCATCGCCGAATACCTGACCAATATCGGCATCGACCTGAAGGAAGTCCGGGTCGTCTCCGACGACGAGGATGACATCATCGCCGCCCTGAATGCACTGCGGCAACGCTACACCTATGTCTTCACCACCGGCGGCATCGGGCCGACCCATGACGACATCACCGCCGACAGCGTCGCCAAGGCGTTCGGCGTCGGCATCGATCATCACCCGGAGGTGGTCGCCCGTTTCCGCGAGCGCTGGAGCGAGCAGGACCTCAACGAGGCGCGCCTGCGCATGGCCCGTATCCCTGATGGCGCCGAGCTGATCCAGAGCGCGACCATCCTCGCCCCCGGCTTCAAGATCGGCAATGTCATCGTGATGGCCGGCGTTCCCTCGATCATGCAGGCCATGATGGACATCGTCTCGCCGAAGCTGAAATCGGGCGTGCGCATGCTGTCCGAATCGGTCCGTGCCAACGCGCGCGAAGGCGACATCGGCAGCCCGCTGCGGGCGATCGCCGTCGCCCATCCCGACACCATCATCGGCAGCTATCCCTTCATGGACGAAGAGCAGAAGCCGAACACCAATCTGGTGGTGCGCTCGCGCGACGCCGACAAGCTGGCGGCGGCGATGGCGGCAGTGAAGGAAATGCTGGTGGGATTGAACATCAGCCGCTAGCAGAGACTTTGCCGGCAGACGAAGGAGACGACAATGGCTGGTGAAGCTCCGGAACTGAATGCGCAGGAGCGGGCGGGCAAGGCCTTTCCGGTCTCGTGGGACCAGTTCCACCGGGACTGCCGGGCGCTGACCTGGCGGCTCAACGAGGTCGGCCCGTTCCACGCCGTGATCGCGATCACCCGCGGCGGCCTGGTGCCGGCCGCGATCGTCGCGCGCGAGCTCGGGGTGCGCGTGATCGATACGGTCTGCATCGCCAGCTACGACCACAACAAGCAGGGCGAGCTGCAGGTCCTCAAGGGCATTTCCGAATCGGCGATGAAGCTCGGCGGCGGCACCGGCAAGGGGCTGTTGATCGTCGACGACCTCGTCGACACCGGCAAGACCGGCAAGCTGGTGCGCGAGATGCTGCCCGACGCACATTTCGCCACCGTCTACGCCAAGCCGATGGGCCGTCCGCTGGTTGACACGTTCATCACGGAAGTCTCGCAGGACACCTGGATCTTCTTCCCCTGGGACACCGCGCTCTCCTACCATCCGCCGCTCCGCGACGGCGCGGCGTAGTTTTTCTTCGCCTCTCCCCGCGTGCGGGGAGAGGCCGCGCCGAAGGCGCGGGTGAGGGGGACTCTCCGCGAGTCAAACTCTCACCGACCTTGCGGAGGCTCCCCCTCATCCCGACCTTCTCCCCGCAAGCGGGGAGAAGGAGAAGAGCCGCACCATGCCCCTGCAAAACCGCGTGACGCCAACCGGCGACATCATCTCAACGCCGCATCGCGGCCTGTTCACCGGCAATCGCGGCATCATCCATGATCCCGCGACGAAGACGCTGCTCAGGAAGCGCTGGTCGACACCGGCCTGGCTCACCTGCGTGTGCGAGTTCCGCGGCCGCCGCCGCGAGGTGATGGCGACGCAAAGCTGGACCGAACTTTTCTTCCTCGATGAGGCCACTGCGCTCGCCGCCGGCCATCGCCCCTGCTTCTACTGTCGCCGCGACGATGCCAATCGCTTCCGGGCCGCATGGGAGAAAGGCAATCGCGTGCATGACGTTCGCATGCACGACATCGACACGGTGCTACACCACGAGCGGCTCGATCACGGCAAGAAGCGGCTGCACGCGCTGCTGGTGCCGCTCGACCAGCTTCCCGACGGCGCGATGGTGCAGCAGGGCGAGGAGAGTTTTCTGGTGACGCAGGGGAGTGCGCTGCTGTGGTCGCCGTCGGGTTATGCTGCCGGCGCGCGGGAGCTCGAAGATGCGCAGTTGCTGACGCCGCCTTCAACGCTGCGCGCCATGAGTGCCGGTTACGAAGTTGCGCTCCATCCGAGCGCACGATCCGTTCCCTCCCCCCTTGTGGGGGAGGGCCAGGGAGGGGGGTAGCCCAAACGAGAGGGGAGTTTCGTTACTTCAGCGGCCGCCCTTGTTCGTCCACCGTCGTCCGTGCATCGCGCAGGGCCCATTCGCGAATGACCTGGCGGCAGCGGATGAGTTCGGCCTCGCTTTGCGCTGCCGGCGTCCCTCTCCGCTCGCTCGACCATCGCCTTGCAATTGAGAAGCACGGAGCGATCCTCGGCGCCCGCGGGTGATACAATCACCGCGAATGCCACGAGGACGAGTACTTGCCGGACGACCACCATCACCCCAGCTTCTCGCGCGCCAGCGCGGCACCGGCGCCGAGCGCCATCAGCTTGGCCTCCGCGATCTCCCGCCGCATCGGCGCCATGCCGCAATTGGTGGTCGCGATGATGTTGCTCTTGGGCACGAATTTCGAAACCGCGTCGATCACCTCTACGACATCCTCGGCGGTCTCGACGGTGTCGCTGGCGACGTCGATCACACCGGCCTGCACGATCTTGTTCTTGAGCAGCGCGAGCAGGTCGAGCGGCACTTTGGAGTTGCGGCACTCGATCGCGACCTGCTGGATCGGGCTGGCGTCGATCGCCGGAAAGATCTGCTCATACTGCCGCCATTGCGCGCCGAGCGTCTCCTTCCAGTCGGTGTTGGCCTTGATGCCGTAGCCGTAGCAGATGTGCACGGCGGTGGCGCAGGTCAGCCCTTGCGCGGCGCGCTCGAGCGCCTTGATGCCCCAGTCGTTGACCTCGTCCATGTAGACGTTGAAGGCGGGCTCGTCGAACTGCACCATATCGACGCCGTCGGCCTGCAGCGCCTTGGCTTCTTCGTTCAGGAGATCGGCGAAGGCGAAGGCCATCTTCACGCGGTCGCCGTAGTAGCGGTCGGCAATCGTGTCGATGATGGTCATCGGGCCGGGCAGGGTGAACTTCAGCTTCCTCTTCGTGTGCGCGCGCGCAACGCGCGCCTCGTCGGCATGGACGCGGCCCTTGAGCTGGAGTGGCGCGATGACCTGCGGAACCATCGCCTTGTAGCGGTCCTTGCGGATTCCCATCTCGACCTTGTGGGCGAAGTCGATGCCGTCGATCTTCTCCAGAAAACCGTGGACGAAATGCTGGCGGGCCTGCTCGCCCTCGGTGACAATGTCGATGCCGGCGTCCTCCTGGATCTTCACCGCAAGCATCGTGGCGTCGCGCTTGGCCCGTGCAAGCTCGTCGCCTTGCGACTTCCAGGGCGCCCAGAGCATGTTGGGTTCGGCGAGCCATTCCGGCTTCGGCAAGGAGCCTGCGATCGTGGTTGGAAACAGCATGGCGGCCTCCCGGCAGGTTGTGTTGCGCCCATTCCTGCCATGTCTTAACGTCGAGGTACAGAACAACAAAGGTCGTCATTTTAGCTGGCGACGTGCATAGGGAAGGCGATGATCGACCTCTATTTCGCGCCGACGCCGAACGGCTGGAAGATCTCGATCATGCTGGAGGAACTCCGGCTTCCCTATAATGTGAAGTCCGTCAACATCCGCGCCGGCGAGCAGTTCAGCCCCGAATTTCTCGCGATTTCACCGAACAACCGGATTCCCGCGATCGTCGACCAAGCGCCTGCCGACGGCGGCGAACCGTTCTCGGCCTTCGAGACCGGCGCAATCCTGATCTATCTGGCGGAGAAGACCGGCCGCTTCCTGCCCAGTGACCTGCGCGGCCGATCCACCACCATCCAGTGGGTCATGTGGCAGATGGCGGGGCTCGGACCGATGCTCGGCCAACACGGCCATTTCGCGCTCTATGCCGCGGAGAAGATTCCTTACGCGATCCAGCGCTACCGCGACGAGGCCGCGCGGCTCTATGGCGTGCTCGACCGGCAGATCGGCAAGACCGGCGCCTATGTCGCCGGCGACTATTCCATCGCCGACATCGCCTGCTTCCCCTGGACCATGACCCACAAGGCGCAGGGCTTTACGCTCGACGACTATCCGAATGTGAAACGCTGGTACGCCGAGGTCCGCTCAAGGCCGCAGGTGCAGGCGGGGCTTGCGATCGGCAAATTCGTGAAAGAGCCGTTCGACGAGGAATCACGCAAGATCATGTTTGGCCAGCGTGCCAAGGAGCTGTTGGGAAAGAAGTAGGCACTGCTCTCTCCGTCATTCCGGGGCGGCGCGCAGCGCCGAGCCCGGAATCCATCGGGCGGCAGTCCATGTGGAGAGATGGATTCCGGGCTCGCGCCCAAGAGGGCGCGCCCCGGAATGACGAGAGCGAAACAAACAAGATAAAAGGAAACGCCATGATCGAATTCTTCTTCGACTGTTCCAGCCCCTGGACCTATCTCGCCTTCCACAACATCCAGCCGCTGGCCAAGGAGCTCGGCGCGGAGATCACCTGGCGGCCGATCCTGGTCGGCGGCATCTTCAACACGGTCAACCCGAGCGTCTACGCGCAGCGGGAAAAGCCGGTGCCGCTCAAGGCGCGCTACATGAAAAAGGACCTTCAGGACTGGGCGCGCTCGGCCGGCCTGTCGATCGAGATGCCGCCGACGGTGTTTCCAGTGAACAGCGTGAAGGCGATGCGCGGCTGCATCTGGCTGGCTGCGGACATGGTGCCGTTCGCCACCGCCGTGTTCGAGGCCTATTGGGGTGGCGACAAGGACATCTCGCGGGACGCGGTGCTTGCCGAGATCTGCAGGGGGGTCGGCATCGACGAGCAGAAATTTTTCACCGGCATCGCGGAGCAGGGGATCAAGGATCAGCTCAAGGCCAATACCGAAGAGGTCGTCGCACGCGGCGGCTTCGGCTCGCCGACGATCTTCGTCGGCAAGACCGACATGTATTTCGGCAATGACCGCCTGCCGCTGATCCGCGAGGCGCTGTTGCGCAGCAAGGCGAGCGCGGCCTGATGGTGCGGGCTGTCGTCTGCCGCGCGCTCGGCGCGCCCGAAACGTTGCTGCTGGAAGAATTTCCATCGCGGTCCCTCAAGCCTGGCGAGGTCCGCGTCGCGATTCGCGCCGCCGGGCTGAATTTTCCGGACGTGCTGATGGCGGCCGGCGAATATCAGCTCAAGCCCGAGCTGCCGTTCACGCCGGGGATGGAGGCCGCCGGCGACGTCACCGAGGTTGGCACAGAGGCGAAGAGCGTCGCCGTCGGTGACAAGGTCATCGTGAAAATGCGCCATGGTGCCTTCACCGATGAAGCGGTGGTGACGCCCGCGCAACTCACACCGATGCCGTCGACGTTCGATTATGCGGAAGCTGCGACCTATCTCGCCGGCCACGGCACCGCCTATCACGCGCTGATCGATCGCGGCAGGGTCGAGCCGGGCGAAGTGTTGCTGGTGCACGGCGCCGGCGGCGGCGTGGGATTGGCAGCTGTCGAGATCGGCAAGATGCTGGGTGCGACCGTGATCGCGACCGCCTCCAGCGACGAGAAGCTCGCCATTGCGAAATCGCGCGGCGCCGATCACCTCGTGCGCTACGACCGCGAGCCCTTCCGCGATGCCGTCAAGCGCATCACGGACGGCCGCGGGGCGGACGTCGTGTTCGATCCCGTCGGCGGAGAGGTGTTCGAGAATTCGATGCGCTGCATCGCCTGGGGCGCCCGGCTCCTCGTGATCGGCTTCACCGGTGGCATCGGCTTGGCCAAGACTAATCTGCTGCTGATCAAAGGCGCCAGCGTGCTCGGCGTGCGCGCGGGCGAAGCCGTGCGGAAAAATCCCGCGCTCGGCGAGGTGCGCCTGAAGGCGCTGCTGCAATGGGCGGAGGAGGGCAAGCTGCGCCCGAACGTCTCGCACCGCCTGCCGCTGGCGGACTATGCGAAGGCGATGCGGCTGTTGCTCGACCGCAAGGCGATCGGGCGCGTGGCGCTGGTGATGGATTGACGGTGCCGTAGGGTGGGCAAAGGCGCTTTGCGCCGTGCCCACCATCTTGTCGGTGGTCGAAACCAGAGTGGTGGGCACGCTTCGCTTTGCCCACCCTACGGACTACGAGCTTCGCGTCACTTGTACTCCCGCTCCGTCCACCACGGGAAATAATCCGGCATGTCGCTGGACACCTTGTTCTTGAACTGCGCGGGGCGCTTCTCCAGGAACGACACCACGCCTTCCTTGACGTCGTCGGAGCGGCCGCGGGCGTAGATGCCGCGGCTGTCGACCTTGTGTGCTTCCATCGGATCGTCCGCGCCCATCATGCGCCACATCATCTGCCGGATCAGCGCGACTGAGACCGGCGCGGTCTTCGCTGCGAACTCCTTGGCGAGCGCGCGGGCGGTCGGCAACAGATCGTCCGGCGGCACGACCTTGCTGACGAGACGGCCGGCGAGCGCTTCCTGGGCCGGGAAGACGCGGCCCGAATAGCACCATTCCAGCGCCTGCGAGATGCCGACGATGCGCGGCAGGAACCAGCTCGAGGCGGCCTCGGGCACGATACCGCGCTGGGAGAACACGAAGCCGAAACGTGCAGCATCGGATGCGATGCGGATGTCCATTGCGAGCTGCATGGTGACGCCGATGCCGACCGCAGGCCCGTTCACCGCGGCGATGACAGGCTTCAGGCATTTGAAGATACGCAAGGTCACCTGGCCGCCGCCATCGCGCACCTGCGGATCGCTGTAGTCCACCTTGCCGTCGGCGAGCCGCTTCACCGGCCCGCGCCGCGCGTCGCGATCGAAGGTGTCGGCGCCCGACGAAAGATCCGCACCCGCGCAGAAGCCGCGGCCGGCACCGGTGACGATGATGGCGCGGACGTTGTCGTCCTTGTCGGCAGCGTCGAACGCGTCGATCAGCTCGGCCTGCATCTGCGCATTGAAGGCGTTGAGCTTGTCGGGCCGGTTCAGCGTGATGGTGAGGATCTGCTCGGCGACCTCGTACTTGATCGTCTCATACGCCATGGTGGTTTCCTTCCTGTGTTTCCTGTTCTCTCTAGCACGTCATTCCGGGGCGCGCGAAGCGCGAGCTACGGTGCGCAATTGCGCACCTGAGAATCCATCTCTCCGCACAACTTGTGCCGATGAATGGATTCCGGGCTTGCGCCAAGAGGGCGCAACCCGGAATGACGGAGTGTCGCTACTTCGTCGGAGGGCTCGGCCAGGGCCGCTGCGGGCCGCGCAGGCCTTCGAACGCCTTGGCCATGCCGAGCACGCCGATATCGTCGAAGCGGCGACCGACGATCTGCACGCCGATGGGAAAGCCCTTCGCGTCGAAGCCGCCATTGATGGATACCGCCGGGTTCTCCGACATATTCCACGGCACGGTATAGCAGATGTGCTCGAACGGCTTCAGGGGATCGTTTAGCGGCGAGGCCCATTCCGCCGGGTAGTTTACGTTCGGTGCGGTCGGCGAGATCACGTAGTCGAGCTCGCAGAACAGCTTTGCGGCCGCGGCGCGGATCGCCATGGTCTGGTTGAAGCCGCGGATCACGTCGACGCCGGAAAGTTTCGCGCCGGACTCGCCCCATTTGAAGATATAGGGCAGCACCTTTGCCTGCTCGGCTGACGTCAGCTTGGACAGATCGTCCCACATCCGGGCGCGCCAGAAATTGTCGAGGCCGTCGAGCATTTCGCGCGTGAGGATGCCTTCCACTTCCGTGACAACGGCGCCGGCGGATTCGAATGCTTTCGCAGCCTTCACCGCGACCTCGCGCACCGGCTTCTCCAGCTTCTGGCCGACGCCGAGATCGAGCATCAGGCCGATGCGCAACTTTCGCGGGGACTTTTCCAGCCCCTTCCAGTTGAGGGGGTCGGCGGGCAGGCTCATGCCGTCGCGCCGGTCGGGTTTTGAGAGCACGCTCATCATCAGCGCACAGTCGTCGACCGTGCGGGTCATGGGACCGGCGACGCGGCCCACATAGGGCGGATCGATCGGCACGCGGCCGAGGCTCGGCTTCAAGCCGACAAGGCCGCACCAGCCTGCGGGCAGGCGGACCGAGCCGCCGATATCGGTGCCGAGATGTAACGGACCATAGCCGGCCGCCGCGGCGGCGCCGGCGCCAGCGCTGGAGCCGCCGGGATTCTTGGAGAGGTCCCAGGGATTGCGCGCGAGCGCATGGAAGCTGGAGAGCCCCGAGGACAGCATGCCGTAATCGGGCATGGTGGTCTTGGCGAAGATGACCGCGCCGGCCTCGCGCAGGCGCGCGGCGGGCGGTGCGTCCTTCTCGGCCGGCACGAGCTTGACGCTGGCCGCGCCCAGCGGCACCGGCACGCCCTTGGTCGCGATGTTGTCCTTCACCGTCACCGGCACGCCGTCGAGCGCGCCGGAGGGTTCGCCCCCCGCTCCAGCGCGCGGTCGAGGCCTTGGCGGCATCGCGCGCGCTGTCGGGATCGAACGCATAGAGCGCCTTGAGGTGCGGTTCCCACGCAGCAACGTGCGCAAGCACGTCCTCCAGCACCTCGCTCGGCGAGAACTGTTTGGCGCGATAGCCCGCGATCAGATCGACCGCGGAGAGATCGTGCAGCGAGGTAACCGCCTCTTCAGCACTCATTTTATGCATTGCTACCTACCGGCATGCGCGTTTCGATGATCCGGGCAAACATGCTGGCGCCGATCGGCAGGATCTTGTCGTCGAGCACATAGCCGGGATTGTGCACGGGCACCGAGCCGTCATGGCCGACCCAGAAGTAGGCGCCGGGAATGGTTTGCAGCATGTCGGCAAAATCCTCGCTGCCCATCTTCGGTTCCGTCCGGGTGATCACCTTGGCGGGATCGACGACGGTGCGTGCGACTTCCTCGACCACCTTGGACTGCTCGACCTGGTTGATCAGCACGCCAAAAGTGTCGCGCACGTCGGCATCGATCTCGCACTGGAACGCGGTCGCGATACCGGCGCAGATCGTGCGGATGCGCTCGCGGATCAGCGCGCGGACTTCATCCGAGAAGGCGCGGATGGTGCCGCAGAGATGTGCCTCGCCGGGAATGACGTTGTAGGCGGAACCGGCATGGATCTGGGTGATCGAGATGACGGCGGACTGGAGCGGTTCGACATTGCGGCTGACGATGGTCTGGATCGCCTGCGCCAGCGTGGTCGCGATGATCACCGCGTCCTTGGAGCGCTCGGGCATCGCGCCGTGCGCGCCATAGCCGGTGATACGGAGGTCGAAGAAGTCGGCGCCGGCCATTGCGGGGCCCGGCAGGATCGCGATCTCGCCGTGGTTGAGGTCGGGTGCGTTGTGTAGGCCGTAGAGCTCGTCGCACGGAAACTTCTCGAACAGGCCGTCCTTGATCATCGCGCGGGCACCGCCGAGACCTTCCTCGGCCGGCTGGAAGATCAGGTGCACGGTGCCGTCAAAATTCCTGGTCTCGGCGAGGTAGCGCGCGGTGCCGAGCAGCATGGTGGTGTGGCCGTCATGGCCGCAGCCGTGGAAGCGGCCGGGAATGGTCGAGCGCCATTTCAAATTGGTGTTCTCTTCCATCGGCAGCGCGTCCATGTCGGCGCGCAGGCCGATGCGCTTGGCGCTTGAGCCCTTGCCCTTGATGACGCCGATCACGCCGGTGCCGCCGAGACCGCGATGCACCTCGATGCCCCAGCTCGTCAGTTTGTCGGCGACAATGCCGGAGGTGCGCACTTCCTCGAAGCCGATCTCGGGATGGGCGTGGAGGTCGCGGCGAATGGCGGTGAGTTCGTCGGCATAGCCGTCGATGCGCTCGATCGTGGGCATGTGTCCTGTCCAGTTAGCGTGATGGGAGAGTGAAAACGGGGCCGTTCGGCTTGATGCGGATGCCCGGCCGCAGACGCGTCCATGGCAGCGTGGCAGTGTCGGCCGGCATTGCGCCGGGCGCGGCGCAGATCATCAGCTTCTCTGCGATCGGTTCGAAATCGGCGCGGAAATGCACCGAGCTCTTGTTGACCAAAATCTTCTGCGCGGTCGGCTCGATGCCGACATAGCGGTACATCGCCTGGTCGGCGAGTTGCGCCTTGTGCGAGCTCACGACCACACGGACGTCACCGATGCGCAGGCACGCTGACGGACCCATCTCCATCTCGCGGCCGCCATAATAGGGACCGGGCGCGATGAAGCGGCCGTCGGACAGCTTTTCGACGACGAAAGTCTCGCGATAGGGCTCATCGCCGGGAATGCCGGACTTGCCGCCGAGCGAGAGCGTCACGGTCGCGCCGACACCGGCGGCGTGTGCGGCCTTGGCCGACTCCGGATCGTAGATCGCTCCGGTCGCGGCGCTGGCCTTGTTGCGCACCAGTGCACGCAGCATGCCGGTGGTGTCGGAATCGCCGCCGGCGCCGGGATTGTCCTGGGTATCGGCGATGATGATCGGCTTGCTCGCGCCCTTGGCAAGCTCCATCGCATGGCGCACGCCGTCATCGGGGGACCAGATCTTGCCGTCGAAATCGTCCTCGTGGCTTTCGACCAGTTTCACGATCGCATCCGCCGCGCGGTCCGCGTCGGCTTGCGTCTTGCCATAGGCGAACACGCTTGGTCCGCAATCACGGAAGTCGGCGGCGGGGAAGCCCGGCGCGAAAGAGAGTGTCGGAACCGCATCGCTCTCCAGCGCGGCGAGCTTCTCGTAGATGCCCCTGGTGGGCTGATCGTTGGTGCACTGCCAGCTGATCGGGATCAGGAACGGCAATTGCCGGAACGCTTTTGCGAAACGTTGCTTGGTCTTCAGGAGCAGCGCCAGATGTCTTGCGGAGGCGCGGCCGGTCTCGGCCATGTCGACATGGGGATAGGTGCGGTAGGCGATCAGCGCGTCCGCATGTTCCATCATCTCGGGCGTGACGTTGGCGTGGAGGTCGAGGCTCGTGACCAGCGGAATGTCCTTGCCGATGACGCGGCGCACGCGCGCCAGGATCTCGCCTTCGCCGTCGTCGAGATGCTCGGTCACCATGGCGCCGTGCAGGTCGAGATAGACCCCATCGAGCGGACCGGCCGCGGCAATGCCGTCGACCATCACCTTCACGATGCGCTCGAACGCATCCTTGGTGACATGGGCCGACGGGCTCGCAGCGCAGGCGATGGTCGGAATGAGTTCCCAGCGATTTGCTTCAGCGCTGTCGACGAAGCCGGCGAGACCGACATTGATGCGACGCATCACCTTCAGCACGTCGGCGCCCTCAGTCATCGCCGGCCAGCCGCCGCCATGCTGGAAGTCCGCGAAAGTAGCCTTCGTCGGAGCGAAGGTGTTGGTCTCGTGCAGGAAGCCGCCGACGGCGATACGTGTCATCAATTCAAGTCCATACGATTGAAAGTGCGCGACGTTAGGCTTCGACGTTAGCCCTGGCCTTGCGGCGAGGGCAAGGTGGGAAGCAATCCCGCCATGCATAGGGTTAGATCGTTTTGGGAATGCTGCGGGGGCGGTCTACATCCGATGGTCATTCCGGGGCGCGCCCTCTTGGGCGCGAGCCCGGAATCCATTGTGCAATAGACTCCGCGGTCAAATGGATTCCGGGCTCATCGCTTCGCGATGCCCCGGAATGACAGCGGAGGGAGTTAAGCCGTCGCCGCCACGCCCTCGGACACCGGCTGGAAGTTCGCAAAATCCCAGTTGCGGCCGGGGGCGGCGTCCAGGAGCGCCTTGGTGTAGGCCTCCTTCGGATGCGTCAGCACCTCCGCGGCCGGGCCCTGTTCGACGACGCGGCCGTGCTGCATCACCACGACCTCGTCGCAGATCTGGGCGGCGACGCGCAGGTCGTGGGTAATGAAGAGGATGGCGATGCCGAGCCGCGTCTGGATCTCGTCGAGCAGTTCCAGCACCTGCGCCTGCACGGAGACGTCGAGCGCGGAGACCGCTTCGTCCGCGACCAGCACGTCGGGATCGAGCGCAAGCGCGCGGGCAATGGCGATACGCTGGCGCTGGCCGCCGGAGAACTGGTGCGGATAGCGCGACACCGCATCGGCCGGCAGGCCGACCAGTTCGAGCAGCTCGCGGGCGCGCTTCATCGCATCGGCGTGCGCGACGCCATAGTTGATCGGGCCTTCCGCGATGCTCTCGCCGACGGTGATGCGCGGGTTGAGCGAGCGGTAGGGATCCTGAAACACGATCTGGATCTTCTGCCGGTGCGGCTGCAGCAGGCGGCGCGAGATGTCCGAGATCTCGCGGCCGGAAAGACGCACGCCGCCGGAGGTCGGATCGATCAGGCGCACGATGCAGCGCGCCACCGTCGACTTGCCCGAGCCGCTTTCGCCGACGATGCCAAGCGTGCGGCCCTTGCGCAGCGTGAGCGTGACCTTGTCGGCGGCGACGACCTCGCGGCCTTTGCCGAAGAACGCGCGTTCGCGATAGACCTTGCTGAGGTCGTTGGTCTCCAGCACCACGGGCTCGCGGCTCTCCTCGCGCGGCGTCCGCGGCACCAGGCTCGGCACGGAAGCCAGCAGGTTGCGGGTGTATTCCATGGTCGGGTTGCGCAGCACGGTATCGAGCGGGCCGGTCTCGACCAGCCGGCCCTGCCGCATCACGGCAACGCGGTCGGCGATCTCCGCCACCACGCCCATGTCGTGGGTGATGAACAGCACGGCGGTGCCGTGATCGCGCTGGAGGTCGCGGATCAGGGTCAGGATCTGCTTCTGCGTGGTGACGTCGAGCGCGGTGGTCGGCTCGTCCGCAATGAGAAGCTTCGGCTCCAGCACCAGCGCCATCGCGATCATGATGCGCTGGCGCTGACCGCCGGACAGGCGGTGCGGGTAGGAGGCGAAGATGCGCTCGACCTGGGGCAGGCGGACCTGCTCCATCATGTCGAGGATGCGCTTCTTGCGCGCCTTGGCGTCGAGATCGGTATGGGCGCGCAGCACTTCGTCGATCTGGCGGCCGACCGGCACCACCGGATTGAGCGCGGTCATCGGCTCCTGGAAGATCATCGCCATTTGCGTGGCACGCAACTGCCGCAGGCGGCGGTCGGTCGCGGTGAGCAGTTCTTCGCCGACCAGCTTGATGCTGCCGCCGGTCGGAACCAGCGTGCCCTTGGGCAACAGGCCCATCGTGGTGAGCGAGGTCACCGACTTGCCCGAGCCGCTCTCACCGACCAGGCACAGCGTCTCGCGCTCGCGCACCTGGATCGAGATGCCGTCGATGATGTTTGCACCCTTCGGCTTTTTGCCGACGGAAATGACGAGGTTGTTGATGTCGAGAACGGTGTTGGTCATGCAAGCTCTCTCGTCATTCCGGAGCGCGCGATAGCGCGAACTATGATGCGCAATTGCGCATCTGAGAATCCATCGGGCGTCAGTCCAAGTGGTGAAATGGATTCCGAGTTCGCGCCAAGCGGCGCGCCCCGGAATGACAGCGCTCCTTGTTTCACTTCCCCTCCCGCTGCTTCATGCGGGGATCGAGTGCGTCGCGGGCGGCGTCGCCGATCAGGTTGATGCTGAGGATGGCGATCGAGAGCAACAGGCCCGGCCAGAAGATCAGCGTCGGCTTGAGCTGGAAGTATTGGCGACCCTCGGCCATGATGTTGCCCCAGGTCGGCGTCTCCGGCGAGATGCCGGCGCCGAGGAAGGAGAGGATGGCCTCGGTGAGGATCGCGGATGCGCAGACATAGGTGCCCTGGACGATCAGAGGCGCGATCGTGTTCGGCATCAGATGTCGCCACATGATCTTGGGCAGGGATGAGCCGACCGAGATCGCAGCCTCGACGTACGGCTCTTCGCGCGCCGACAGCACGACCGAGCGCACCAGGCGCGCCACGCGCGGGATTTCGGGGATGGTGATCGCGACCAGCACGGTCCAGATGCTGGCGCCGGATAGCGACACCACGGCAATGGCAAGCAGGATGCTCGGCATCGCCATCAGGCCATCCATGACGCGCATCAGGACGGAATCGACCAGCTTGAAGAAGCCGGAGACGAGGCCGATCGCAAGCCCGATGACGATCGACAGGACCGCCGAGCCGATCCCGATCAGAAGCGAGATGCGGCCGCCATAAATGACGCGCGACAGGAGGTCTCGACCATAGGCGTCGGTGCCGAGCAGGAACTGCGCCGATGCCGGCTTCAGTCGCTGCGAGGGCGCAAGCTGAATCGGATCGTGCGGCGCGATCAGCGGTGCCAGGATCGAGACCAGCACGATCAGCGTGAGGCAGGCGGTTGCGGCCGCGATGATCGGCGTCGAGGTGAGGAACCCGAAGCGCGGCCGCAGCGGCGACGTGATCGGGATGGACGACTGGGGAAGGGTATCGACCGACATCTTATCTTATCCTTGCCTCAGTACCGGATCCGGGGATCGAGCAGCGTATAGGCGACGTCGATCAGAAGATTGACGACGACGTAGATCAGCGACGTCAGCAGGATCATCGCCTGGATCACCGGATAGTCGCGCGCCAGCACCGCATCCACCGTGAGGCGGCCGATGCCGGGGATGTTGAACACGCTCTCGGTCACGACGACGCCGGAGATCAGAAGCGCAAAGCCGGTGCCGATCACGGTGATGACAGGTACGGCGGCATTGCGCAGCGCATGCCGCATCATCACGGCGACCTCGTTGATGCCCTTGGCCCGCGCGGTGCGCACATAGTCCTCGCCTAGCACGTCGAGCATCGCCGCGCGCGTCATGCGCGCGATCAGCGCGATATAGATGAAGGACAGCGCGCAGGTCGGCAGGATGATGCGCTCAAAGAAGGGTCCGAAACCGCTCGATATGCTCTTGAAGCCCTGCACCGGCACCCAGCGCAGGTCGATGGCGAAGATCTCGATCAGGATGTAGCCGACGACGAACACAGGCACGGAGAAGCCGAGCACGGAGAGACCCATCACGAAGCGGTCGATCCAGGTGCCGTGCTTCCAGGCCGCGATCACGCCCAAGGGGACGGCGACGATGACCGCGAGGATGATGGTCGACAGCGCGATCGAGATCGACGGCTCTACGCGCTGGCCGATCATCTTCATCACCGGCAGGTTGGAGATGAGCGAGGTGCCGAGATCGCCGTGCAGCAGCTTGTTCACCCAGGTGATGAACTGCACGATCAGGGGTTCGTTGAGGCCGAGGGAGGAGCGGATGCGCTCCAGCCGCTCTGGTGTCGCGTTGTCGCCGGCGAGAATCGCGGCGGGATCGCCCGGCGTCAGCCGCAGCAGCAGGAACACGAACAGCGCGACGACACCCATCACGGGCACCGCGGCCAGAACGCGGCGAATGAGATATCCTAACATGCACCTATCTCCGGCTGCGGAATGTGCGGGGCCGCGAGGCGCCCGTCGAGTCTGTTGTGTCTATCATGCGTGCCTGTCATTCGGACTGGAAGAGCGGGCCGGAGAAGTCGTCCTTGCGGGGCAAATTGTGTGCCAAGGGCAGGGCAGTATCAAGGGGCCGCCCCAGCCTCCGGCATTGACCACTCAGGATGCATGACGCAACTCGCGCTCAACCCCAAGTGTCGCCGAGATGGCCTTGGCGCCGCCCTCGAGCAGGGCATAGGCGATCGTTAAGCCGGTGATGCCGGCGCCGATGATGGCGATATTTGTCATGGCAGGTTCCGGGGCTCCCGTGAGTTAGAGTCGGCAACCGCCGGTCAAAGGCCGTGGGCGGCGCCCCATCTGAGGTGCTCCGTCGGCGCCGCAACGAAAGCTGAAACCTTCGTTGCGATCTCTCCCGCATCGTTGCGTGGACAATCGGGCAGTACGATGCGGCTCAATTCCGAACAAGGTCAAATTTCAATCGCACCTGCTGAGGCATTGTGCAGTGCGAAGCTGTCGCAGTCATTCCGGGGCGCGCGTAGCGCGAACCCCGGTGCGCACTTGAGCACCTAAGAATCTCGAGATTCTCAGGTGCGCGAGTGCGCACCGTAGTTCGATGCTGTCGCATCGCCCCTGAATGACTCGGCCCTATTATTCCAGCGTCGCAAGCAGTCCGGCCATCAAGCGCCCGCGCTCGACCAGGCTGTCGACCTCGATGAACTCCTCGAGCGTGTGGGCGTTAGCGCCGCGCACTCCGAGGCCGTCGAGAGTCGGGATGCCCATCGCGCCGGTGAAGTTGCCATCGGAGCCGCCGCCGGAACTCGCATGCGGCAGTTCGGTGCCGAGCGACTTGGCGATGCTGCGCGCCTTTTCATACAGCGCCATCGTGCCCGCATCCGGCTCCCACACCGGACGGGTGACGCCGCGCGTTACCTTGAAGGTGACGTCATTGGCTGTGCCGGATAGCGCCAGCATCTTCTCGACACCACGATCGAGGTCGGCCTGACGCTTGGCCATGGAGAGCGCTTCGCCGGTCGCGGTCGTGGCCACGCAGTTGACCCATTGGCCGCCATGCACGACGCCGACCGAGAATGTGCAGTCCTCCGTCGTCATGGCGTCGATCGCGAGGATCTGCCGCGCCATCTCGCGGATCGCCGAGCGTCCCGCGGACAATGTCGCGCCGGCGTGGCTCGGCCGGCCCGTTGCCTCCAGATTGAAGCGCGCGATGGCGTAGCGTCCCGTGGTCACGCCG
The DNA here is from genome assembly GCF_001908185.1 of Bradyrhizobium sp. AS23.2. Classification (GTDB taxonomy): domain Bacteria; phylum Pseudomonadota; class Alphaproteobacteria; order Rhizobiales; family Xanthobacteraceae; genus Bradyrhizobium. The sequence goes on along the minus strand of NZ_LGHM01000165.1, from coordinate 22,124 downwards.
TTATCAGCACGACCCGGCTCGGGCACCAGCACGTATTTATTGCGCGCGGCTTCCGCCTCGATGATGTCGCGCGTCGAGGGGGTGCCGACCTCCTCGTCCGGCGTGAACAGCACGGTGATCGGCAAGGGCGTGGTGAAGGCGGCCCGCGCCAGCTGCCGGATTGCCTCCAGCGAGAGGTAGTTGCCGCCCTTCATGTCGTAGATTCCGGGGCCGTAGCACTTGTTGCCTTCCCGCCGCCATTTCAGCTTCTCGATGGTGCCAACGGGGTGGACGGTATCCATGTGTCCGGCGATCAGGATGCCCGGCTCGCCCTGCTTCGGATGCGGAAAGCGCGCGCGGATGACGCCGCCAAAGCCCTGCCGGCCGGCGATGCGTTCGATGGTCGCACCCATGATCGCCATATCCCGCGCTGCAATATCGAGCATGCGGTTCACCGCCCCTGCGTCCCAGGTCGGGCTCTCGCATTCGACCCAGTTGCGCAGACCCTGGAGCATGGCCTCGGAATCAAAAGGGAGATTGGCTGGATTCATCTGGGTTTCTCTCGGGCTTTGAAAGGTGGAACACGCATTGCATCCGCGAAGGCGGGTTAGCGGATAACGTTGTAGAGCTAAACCGATCTTTGTGGAGCCCGTGTGCACGCCGCGACGGGCTGCAACGAAACCGGATTGACGCGCTCAACACTGTCTGCAAGTCTCGAAAGATAAAGGCATTGCATAAGGTTGGTTCGCCTAAAGAACGAACCGGATGCTCAACCAATAACCTGCCTTTGAACAGTTTCACGTCAGGAGAAACTTTCTATGTTGAGCTTGATGCGCCGGGGGGCGTCGCGCGTTCGCCTCCAAACTTGCGCTGTCGGTCGTCGCGCTTTCGACGGCAATGGCCTCGCCGGTGTTTGCGGCTGGCAAGACCATCACGGCGGTGATGCATTCGGATCTGCGCATCATCGATCCGATCTTCACGACCGCCTACATCACGCGTGACCATGGCTACATGGTTTACGACACGCTGATCACGACGGACGCGAACTTCAAGATCCAGCCGCAGATGGCGGACTGGAAGATCTCCGACGACAAGCTCACCTATACTTTCACGCTGCGCGACGGCCTGAAATGGCATGACGGCACGCCGGTGACGGCGGAAGATTGCGTCGCCTCGTTGAAGCGCTGGGCTGCCGTCGACGGCATGGGCCAGAAGCTGTGGGACTTCACGGCGAGCCTCGAGGCGACCGATGCCAAGACCATCACGCTGAAGCTCAAGGAGCCCTACGGTCTCGTGCTCGACTCGATCGGCAAGCCATCCTCGCGCGTCGCTTTCATGATGCCGAAGCGTCTCGCCGAGACGCCGCCGGACAAGCAGATCCCCGAGCAGATCGGCTCCGGCCCGTTCAAGTTTGTGCAGGGTGAATTCCAGCCCGGCGTGAAGGCGGTCTACGTCAAGAACACCGACTATGTGCCGCGCAAGGAGCCGGCAAGCTGGACCGCCGGCGGCAAGGTGGTCAAGGTCGATCGCGTCGAGTGGATCACCATGCCGGACTCGCAGACCGCGGTGAACGCGCTGCAGTCGGGCGACATCGACTTCATGGAAGTGCCGCCGTGGGACCTGCTGCCGGTGCTCGAAGGCAATGCTGACCTCAAGGTCGAGACGCTGAACAAGTTCGGCTACCAGACCCTCGGTCGCATGAACTTCCTCTATCCGCCCTTCGACAATCCGAAGATCCGCCGAGCGGCCTTACTGGCGATGAACCAGAAGGACGTGCTCGACGCGCTCGTCGGCAATCCCAAGTACTACAAGATCTGCGGCGCGTTCTTCATCTGCGACACGCCGTTCGCCTCCGACGTCGGCTCCGAGACGCTGGTCAAGGGCAACGGCATGGCGGAAGCCAAGAAGGCGCTCGCCGAGTCCGGCTATGACGGCACGCCCGTCGTGGTCATGGTGCCCGGCGACGTCGTCACGCTGAAGGCGCAGCCGACGGTGGCCGTGCAGTTGCTCCGCGAAGCCGGCTTCAAGGTCGACGCTCAGGCGACCGACTGGCAGACGGTGGTGAGCCGTCGCGCCAGCCAGAAGCCCCCGAAGGAGGGCGGCTGGAACATGTTCTTCACCAACTGGGTCAGCGCCGACGTCTCCAACCCGATCGCCAATCTCTCGATCGGCGGCCAGGGCAAGAGGGGCGGCTGGTTCGGCTGGGCGGAAGATCCCAAGATCGAGAAGCTCAAGGAAGACTTCGCCCGCGCCACCTCGCTCGACGATCAGAAGAAGATCGCGACCGAGATCCAGAAAGAAGCCTATGACCAGGTGATCTACGTGCCGCTCGGCCAGTATCTGGCGCCGAGCGCGTGGCGGAAGTCGCTCACCGGCGTGCTCGACGGTCCGGCCACCCCGGTGTTCTGGAATATCGACAAGTCCGAGTAAGGCGAGGGCGCCTCTCGCGCCTTTCGTCGCGATCAACATGCGGCGCCGCTGTTACCAGCGGCGCCGCCGCCGTTTGTCAGTCTGGTGTAAGCTTGAGAAGGCCGTGGGCTTTTAACCCTTCCAGTTTCCAATTATTGCTATTTGTTTCTATCCTGAAATAGATGTGCATGGCTCGCACATCACTTTCCTTGCTCGATTTGATTCCCTCGATTTGATTCCCGTGCCGATCGATTTTGCATTCCAGGCGATGGCCGAGCGGTCCGATCGCGCGCCGGCGCGATGGCGCCGGCCCTTCCTGCGTTGGCTCGATGGTGTCGAGGCGGGCTGGGCCGTCCCACTTCTCATCGCCTGCTTCGTTGCGATCTGGACGCTTTATCTGGCCATCGCCTATGCCGGCGGCGGCCTGCACCCTGATACGCTCGAGGCTTGGGCGCTGGGGCAGCGTTTTGCCGGGGGTTATCACAAGCATCCGCCGCTGATGGGCTGGGTTACCGCCGTCTGGACGTCCGTCTTTCCGTTGACCGACTGGTCGCTGCAACTGATGGCGATGGTCAATGCGGGGCTTGCCCTGTTCTTCGTCGACCTGATCGCGCGGCAGTTCGTGACCGGGCACAAGCGTATCCTGGTGCTGCTACTGTTGATGCTGACGCCGGCCTATCAATTCCATGCTCAGCGCTTCAATGCCAATGCAGTGCTGCTCGCGACCTGGCCGCTGGCGACCTGGTGCTTTCTGCGCGCGTTCGAGACCCGTCGTGCATCCTGGGCGATTGCCGCTGGATGCACGGCGGCGCTGGCGATGGTCGGCAAGTACTATTCGATCTTCCTCGTGGCGAGCTTCGCGCTTGCCGCGCTCGCGCATCCGGCGCGGCGGGCCTATTTCACCTCCGCTTCGCCCTGGATATCAGCGGTCACCGGGCTCGCGGTGTTGTCGCCGTACATCTACTGGCTCGCGACAACGGGGGCCTCGACCTTCACCTATGCGATGGCGCACGCCCACGGCGACGCCGTGAGCTCGCTGGGTGATATCAGGAACTTCCTGCTGGGGCTCGTGGCGGCGATGAGCGTATCGGCCGTGAGCTGGGTGTTCATCGCCGGGACGCGCCTGAAACAGTTTGCGGCCGACTTCGCAGCAATGAGCTCGGGCCTGCGACTTCTCTTCTACGTTGGGATCGGCACGATCGTGCTGCCGGTCCTGACCTCGCTCGCGATGGGGGCGGATTTGCCGTCGCTGTGGGCGTTGCAGGGGCTGTTCCTGTTCGCCGTTCTCGCGGTCTGCGGCACGCGCTACCCGATCGAGCGCTTCTACACCGTCAACCTCACAGTGATCGCGGCCGGCGTCGCGCTCGCCGCCGTTCTTGTCGCCGCGCCGATCCACGCCGTTTATCGCAACGATTACGGCTACGAAGAGGGCCGGAATTTCTACGTGCAGGCGGCAGGCGAATTGACTCGCGAGTGGCACGAACTGACCGGCGAGCAGCTAAGCGCCGTGAGTGGCGACGACTCGCTGGCCTTCGCGACGGCGTTCTACAGTCCCGACCATCCGAATTACGCGCGGCCGTTCGAGTATCAGTACACCTGGGGCTTGCCGCGCAAGATCACGCTGGACCGCGGTTGGGCCGCACTTTGTTTCCGCGGCCAGGACTATTGCAGCCGGTGGATGGAATGGGTGTCCGGGCGCGCCGGACACTTCGTCACGCGTGAGTTCACCGTGCAGGCAACGCTGTGGGGCCGGCCGGGTCTCACGCGGGACGTGATTGTGCTGATGGTGCCGCCGCGCGGGCAGGACGCGGCGCCAGGGAGTGCTGCGGATGATTTCAGTGCCAGCCGGCGTATGCGGGACTAGGCTTTGCGCTTAGCAGTGGCTGTCGCGTACCCGCTCGAGGCCTTCGCTCGCGAAAGGCGCGGTGAACGCGGGCCGGTCGGTGTTCGACGTTGAACGTTCCGTCGCCTGCGGTTCCGAGGTGTGCTGATCTTCGCGGTGGTCAGATTCCATTGAGTGCCTCTCGAATTGCTGCAGTACAACATCTAGGTGGCCGGAAAGTTCCTCACGAGATGGGACGATGATGCGGCTTGAACAGCCGTCCCTTTTCCACCACCAGCACGATCGCAAGCGCGGCCAGCGTCGACAGGAAAAAGCCGACCGAGAACGGCAGCAGCGTGCCGTCGAAGCTCTGGCCGATCGCCATGCCGACCACGATGCCGATCAGCGTCGTGATAGAGCCGTAGAGCGAGGAGGCGGTGCCGGCGATATGGCCCTGCGGTTCCATGGCAAGCGCGGTGAAGTTGGCGACCATCATGCCGAACGAGAACATCATCAGCGCGGAGAGCGCCATGAACAAGGCGAGCGGCAGAATGCCGAGGATTTCCGTCAGCAACATCACGCCCGCCACCGCGGCGTAGAGCGTCAGCGCCCCGTGCGAGATCACGCGCATGCCGAGGCGTCCGACCAGCCTGGCGTTGAGGAAGCCGGCGATAGCGGTGCCGGCCGCGATCGCGGCGAAGGCGATCGGGAAATAATGGCCGAGATGATAGATGCCGGTGAACAACTGTTGGGCGCAGAACACATAGGCAAACAGGGCGCCTATGACGCAGCCGGCGGCCGTCGCATAGCCGATGGTCTGGCGGTTGGTCACGGTCTGCCGGAAGGCCGAGAGCACGTCGGCGGGCGCAAGCGACCTGCGTTCGGTATCGGGAAGGGTCTCCGGCAGCCGCAGCACGCACCATGCGAGCGCGAGCAGTCCGTAAAGCATCAGTACGACGAAGATGCCGCGCCATTGCGTCACCAGCAGCACCGCCTGCCCGAACGAGGGCGCGATCACGGGTACGGCGATGAACACCATCATGGCGAGCGACATCACGCCCGCCATCCGGCGGCCGACATAGCAGTCGCGCACGATCGAAGTCGCGATGACGCGCGTCGCCGAAGTGCCGAGCCCCTGGAGCGCGCGCGCCAGCAGCAGCGTCTCGAACGAGGGCGCCGCGACCGCCAGCGCGCTCGCCACCGCATAGACGGCCATGCCGCCGAGCAGCACCGGGCGACGGCCGAAGCGGTCCGACAACGGGCCCATGACGAACTGGCCCGCGCCGAAGCCGATCAGGAAGGTCGAGAGCACCAGCTGAAGATGGTTGGCGACAGGGATATCGAAGGCCGCCCCGATATTGGGCAGCGCCGGCAGCATCATGTCCATCGCAAGCGGATTCAGCGCCATGATGGACGCGATCACGATGACGAATTCGGGGAAACCCATGGGCCGGTGTCCCGAGGACACCCAGCTGTCGGCATTCACGTCGGACAAGAAAGCTCACCTCTGAAATTCAGAGGCTTTTTATCTTCTATGTTGCAGCGCACAACCCATGTTTCGGGATGGCTGTCAGGCAGGGCGGGGGCGGACAAGAATTGATGAGGCAGCCGTCCCCCTGGGACGGCGAGTGGCGTCCGTCAACCGGCGCGACGGGCCTGCTCGACCAGGCCGAGCGCCAATTTTCCCGCGGTGTCGACATAGTCGAGATCGCGATGGATCAGCATCACGGTCGTTGCGCCGTCGAGCAGGATCACGAGCTGGCGTGCGAGCGCGGATGCATCGGGAATGCCGTGGCCGCGCAATTCCGTTTCGAGCCATGCTTCGAAACGCTTCTTGTGCGCCGCGCCGGCCTTGACCGCTGGATGTGCCGGTGTGTTTGCGAGCTCGGCGATCGTGCGCAGGAATCCGCAGCCTCGCCACCGTGGCGTATCCACCGACCGTCCCAGTTTTGTGAAGAGGCCGCGGACCTTGTCGGCCACAGTGCCCTCGGTTTCCGCGAACCAGCGCATGTAGAGCTCGAGCGTCGGCTGATCCCTGGCCGCGATGGTCGCGGCGACGAGCTCGTCCTTGCTGGTGAAGTGGTAGTAAAGCGTCTTCTTGGTGACGCCCGCCTTCTCGGCGACCGCATCCATGCTCACCGCCCGGATGCCCTCACCATAGAAGAGACGCGTCGCCGCGACGACGATCTGCTCGCGTGTGTTGTCGCCATTCCTGGACATCGATCCAATGTATACCGCCTAGTGAGTATACACGACAAGACCGCTGTGCTGACTTCCCCGCCTGTTCGATCTGGAAGGAGACTGCACTTGTCCAATCTCGTACTCTCGGAAACGCGCGATGATGTCGCGCTGCTCACGCTCAATCGCCCGGACAAGCTCAACGCCCTGAGCTACGCCCTGATCGACCGCCTGATGGCGATCCTCGACCGCATCGAGGATGATGCGAATATTCGTGCCGTCATCCTGACCGGGGCAGGCGATCGAGCCTTCTCGGCCGGCGCCGACATCGCCGAGTTCTCGGAGAGCGTGAAGGCCGGGCCGGATGTCGCGGTGAAGGACTTCGTGCGGCGCGGGCAGGCAATGACGGCGCGCATGGAAGCGTTTCCGAAGCCGATCATCGCTGCGGTCAACGGCATCGCTTTCGGCGGTGGTTGCGAGATCACGGAAGCCGTGCATCTCGCCGTCGCGAGCGAGCGGGCGAGTTTTGCCAAGCCGGAGATTGCGATTGGCATCACGCCGACCTTTGGCGGCACGCAGCGCCTGCCGCGGCTCGCAGGCCGGAAGCGGGCGCTGGAATACCTCCTGACCGGAGATTCCTTTTCACCACAGCGAGCTCACGAGATGGGATTGGTCAACCGCGTCGTGCCGCACGCACAGCTTTTGGACGCCGCCTTCGCGCTGGCCGATCGCATCACGCGGCATTCGCGCCTGGCGGTTGCCCGGGTCATCACGGCGGCCACGCGGGGCCTCAACGTCTCGATCTCGGAAGGCCTCGCCATCGAGAGCGAGCAGTTCGCGCGTATGGCGGCGACACGGGACACGCGCGAAGCACTCGACGCGTGGCTCGCCGCCCGCTCGTCGCGATAGGCGCCGCCTGGCTGTTTGGGCGGCCAGGATGGCGAGCGACCAGTTTTGCTGCCGTCCGGGCCGCGAGGCGACAACCAGGTATTCACCATAAGATCGGGGACGGGAATCGGGGAGATGAATCCGCAACTCATCCTGTCCATTGTGGCCTGTCGAGGCGCCGCGCACGGCGCCGAGGGAACCCGGCAAGACAGGTATTTCGCGGTGTCCGACGTGACCGGTACAGCACGATGGTTGGGACCCTCGGTCGACATGACCGCGAGGCGAAACATCTGGCTTGCCTGCCTCATCGCGCTGACCGCACTGCTGGTGCTCGGCAATCTCGCCAATGATGCCACGCTCGACATCAATTATGGCTGGGACGCTCGCGTCAATTGCGCGGCGGTCGACGCCCATGTCGACGGGCTCGATCCCTATTTCGTCAAGAATCTGAAGGGCACCAGGTTTTCCTATCCCTATCTGCCAGTGACGCTGGACGTCTTCCGCCCGTTATGCGCGGGTGGCTTTCTCGTCGACCATTACAGAGTCGTCTATCTTGTCCTCGCCGTACTCTGCGGCCTGCTGCTTCCCGGTCTCGGCCGAACGCGAGCGAGTTCGCGCGATGTGGGGCTCAGGGTGCTCTGTGCCCTCGGCGCATTCGTCGGCTTCGAATGGGTCTTGGCGTCGGGGAATTTCGCGATGCTGAGCGGCGTGCTGACCGCGATCGCGCTGAAGCTCCTGCTTCGCCCACCTGCATCCGGTGTATGGGAGGATCGGAGCTTTTCCTTTCGCCTCGCCGGTGCTGCGCTGCTCGGCCTCGTGACCTCGTTCAAGCTGGTGTTCTGTCCCGTACTGGCCGCGCTCTATTTCTTGCCGCTGCCGCGCGGGCGCAAGCTCACGTTGATCGCGGTGGCGACGTTCGGCTTCGCATTGCCGATCCTGATATCGAGGATGTTGTACTCCGATCTGTTCTCGACCTGGCTACTTGCCATATCGGGCCGGATCCCGAACCAGCACTCCGTCGATCTCGTGGAAATCAATCCGTCGCTGCTGCTGCTGGCGGACAGCCTGATGGATCACGTCGGGTTCGGCGACAGCAAGCCGGCCATGTTCGCGACCTACGCGCTCGGCGCGTCCGCGCTCGTGCTCGTGCCGTTCGCCCTGTCCGTCCTGCGCGCGGTCGGGAGCGCACCGGAGCGGGGAGTGGGATCGCTTCTGACGCGACTGGATCGCTGGCTGATGGATCATCCCTGCGCGGCCACGCGCGTCACGGTGCTAGCGATGTTTGCGCTCTATCTCAGCTCGCCGCGGCTCAAGGAATATGCCTTCTTCGAGCTCGCGCTCTATGCCGCGATTCTCATCGTCGATCTTCCAGCCTTGGCACTCGCCGCCGTTCTTATCGTCGGCCTCCTCCTTCCTGCGCTGATCGCGATTACGGGACATACATTCGAGGGCGGCTTTAGCCTCCTCATTATCGCGCTGACATGCTTCTGGATCGTGCTGCTCGATTTTCGCGCCGAGCCGAGACGCCTCGAGCTGGAAGGCCTGCATCCATGACGCGTGTCGCCTTTTTCGAGGTGGCGCTTTGGGGTGAGAGACAGCATTCGACGAGATGGCGTTGGGCATAGAGATGCTCGTCGAGCGGATATTTGAGCGCACGTCGGCGATGGCTTTGACGTAAATGATCGGGGTCATAGGCCGTATCGGCCATGTCGATCTCGGCGGGTAATCCCTCGATCAATGCGGCGGCTTGCGGTGCATCATCAGCACTCACTGCCGATCTCCAACAAACATTGGGCGACAGTTTTTCAAGTGTAAACAAAAGCTTGTGGGCGTTCGAACACCTCCGTCCCAGCCTTGCCGGCCCGGTTAAGCTGCATTAGGGCCGGTCTCCTCCGGCCAAACCCCACCGATTGCATCGTCCGAATTTACTCCACTTTAGATAACTTGCCCCTAAGTCAGCGACAAAGCTCGCATCCGGCGATCACCGGGCGCGCAGAGCCGTCAGGCTCGCTTTGTCGTGAGGGAAGCGATGGATCAGCACCAGGTCTGGCACGAGCCGACATTCGACAAGGTTGCGAACGCGATCAGCCCGTTCTTCCTCAGATCGGCAATCTATCTGTTCCTGATCTCGTTCATTGGCCTGTTCTACGTTTTGAACGCGCCGGTTCTGCTTGGTCACTACGACCTGGGTTGGCACCTCGCCGCCGGCGATCTCATCCGTGAACGAAACAGTATCCCTCTCCATGACCCCTGGTCATTCACCCACGGCGACAAGCCATGGTTCAATCTGTCCTGGCTCTGGGACGCGCTCGCCAGTGCAACGTTTCAATATGCGGGCTTTGGCGGCCTCGTCCTGTTTGCGGTGGTATGTGGCGCGGCGATCGTCGGCACCCTCACGTCCATCTGTCTCGGCTTCGGCGCGTCGCCGATAGCGGTTTGCATCTCCGTCTTCCTGGCGTGCCTGCTCTATCCCGCTTACGAAGCGGCGCCGAACATGTATCTCGCGGTGTCGCCGAACACATGCACAATGTTGTTCTGCGTCGTCTTCTACCGTGAATGCCTGAGGCGAACGCGGTGGTTCGTGCTTCCTCTACTGATGGTGCTTTGGGCCAATCTGCACGGCGGCTTCCTGCTCGGGTTTTTCGTGATCGGTGTGTTCTTCGGCACAGCCTTGCTCCGAGGCGCCTGGGCCGATCTCAGGATCTATGCGCTTGCCGGAATCGGATGTCTCGCTGCTACATTCGTCAATCCGCTCGGCTGGAACATCTACACCGGTGCAGCCGCGACGATGGGGCACTTCGTCCAGGGCAATATTGGCGAGTGGCTGTCCTACTACCACAACATGGAGATGCCGGGCAGTCTTCCCGGCATTCTGTACATGCTCGCCTTCGTCGCGCTCGAGCTGCGCTTTCGAAACTCGAAGCCGATCCCGCTCGAACCACGCTTGATGTCCTGGCTGTTCCTGATCCTGGGGCTCTATCAGTTCAGGTACATCGCGTTCTTCTTCATATTCTCGACCGGACCGTTGGCGCTTCACATCGACCGGTTGCTGCCTGCGCGGTTCACCAATCGCGATGTTCGTGGACCGCTGCTCGCCGCCGGCATCGTCGGTCTGTGCACCCTGCCGATGGGTTACCTGCGCGTTGCGCCTGATCTCGCGCTTCCGGAGATGCTGTCGAGCGAAGACGCCGGCTATCTGCAAAAGCATTTTGCCGGCGCGCGGGTCCTGAACAACTGGAATGTCGGCGGATACCTGATTTTCCGCACTCACGGCACGGTCCCCCTGTTCGTCGACGGCCGCGCCGCGACGTCTTATCCAGACGATCTGCTGCGCGATTATTTCACGCTGGTAAGCTGGGAGGTCGACGAGGCGGCGTGGGACACGGTGCTCGACAAGTACCGGATCGACGCCGTGCTGTGGGTCAAGGCGCACGACCAGCTGCGGCACTTTCTCGTCGAGCAGCGCGGCTGGCGCGAGCAGTACACCGGCGCTTACGAGACTGTTTACGTCAGGCCCGATTTTGCCGGCGAAGCCAAAAAACCATGACAGCCAGCGCCGCAGTTCTGTCCGCCGCCGTCACTGCCCCAGCCGTCAAGGCCAAGAGCTTTGCGGCGCGGTACGGCATCCTCTGTGCAGTGCTGTTGCTGGCTGCGGCCGTGCGCCTGCCGCTCGCCTTCTGGCCGAACATCAACCATGCCGACGAGATCTATCAGTATCTGGAGCCTGCCTGGCGCCTGCTCGGCCATGAGGGCGTCGTCACCTGGGAATGGCGCGACGGCATCCGGAGCTGGTTTTTGCCGACCCTGTTCGCGGGGCCGGTCGCGCTGGGAGACTGGCTTGCGCCGGGCGGGTGGGGTGCCTTCGTCGTGCCGCGCCTGTTAGTCGGACTTGCCTCGCTGTCGATCGTGGTGACGGCCTGGCATTTCGGCGCACGAATCTCGCGGGCGCACGCCATCGTCACAGCGCTGGCTGCCGCTGTCTGGTTCGAGCTGGTCTATTTCGCGCCTCACACGCTGAGCGAACCGCTGGCGACGGCCATCATCTTGCCAGCAGCATTGCTGCTGACGGGGGAACTCTCGCGAAACCGCCTTTTCATCGGCGGCGCACTGCTCGCGCTCGCCTTTGTCTGGCGCTTTCAATATGCGCCGGCCTGTGCGGTGTTCGTGCTCGGCGCGTGCTTGAGGGATTTGCGAAACGCGCTTCCGCTGATTGGCGGAGGATGCGTCGCTCTGGCGATCGCGGCTGGCATCGACGTCGCGCACGGCTCGACGCCGTTCGCGTGGCTCGTCCAAAACATTCAGCAGAATCTCTTGCATGACCGCGCATCGGAATTCGGTGTCGCGCCGGCGTTCGCCTACGTCCATCTGACTTCAATTCTGTGGTCGGGCGCGACGCTGCTTATGTTTCTGGCGCTCTGGCGTGGCTGGCGGCATGTCCCTCTGCTGATCGTCGCGGCAATCGTGAATGTCGCGTTTCACAGCATGATCGTGCACAAGGAATACCGCTTCATCTTCCTGTCGATCGTGTTGCTGATCATCGCTGCGGGACTTGGCTCCGGCGATTGGGTCCAGATGATGCGCCGGCAACGCGCCTGGCGCGTCTCGGCGCTTCCTGTTGTTTGCGCGGGCTGGGTGCTGCTGTCGCTCGGATTGTCAGGCGCAACCTACATCATGCGCGACAATTGGATGCGGGGCACGGGCGAGGCCCGGTTGGCGGCGGAACTCGACGCCGATCCGGACCTCTGCGGCCTGGCCCTGTACGGCATGCACGACCCCTTCTTACCCGGGCGCGGGCAACTTGCCGTCGGCCGTCCCGTCTATTCCTTTTATCCGGCCGACCCTCTGGCCAAGGGGCAGCTGCCGGCTCTGGTGAAACAGCACGAACGCGGCTTCAACCGCATCATCGGCCCTTTAAGCCTGGCGAGCGAATTGCCGGCCAATTTTTCGCGACGAACCTGTGCACTGACGAGCCATGAAATGACGGCCTGTGTCTTCGTGCGACACGGCGCTTGCGATCTGGCTGCGGCCAGCCCCTTTGGAATCAACGCCGTACTCGTGCGCCTCAATTACTAGCCGTGGGCGCAGGCCTGCGTCTTGGAGCCCGTTGCAGCGAGTCCGTGTCAGATCTCGTGGTGCGGGCAGCCGGGGTCGAACCGGCACAGCGCTTGCGCACCGAGGGATTTTAAGTCCCTTGCGTCTACCAATTCCGCCATGCCCGCTTGATCCAACGAGATCAAACACTTAAGTCCCTGTCCGGCTGTCTGGGCTGGGGGCCTCGCGGGCCGGATGGACGGTTCTTCCTTAAGTGAGCCGGCCGCATAAGGCAAAGCCTCAATCCGGACATCTGTTGTTGCTTTAGGCATTCTCAATCCACGGGGACTATTCATCCGGCATGGCTGCTTCGCTTTCCCATCGCCTGCGCGTCTTTGGCGCGCTGCTCGCGCCGTTTGCGGCTGGAGTCGCGCTGTCCGGCTGCGCCGGCATGAGCGAAACGATCGCTCCAGCCTTCGCCGATCCCGGCAAATACGAACTGTACGACTGCAAGCAGCTCGAGGCCGAGCGCAAGGCGCTCACCGCCCGCACTGCGGATTTGCAGAGGCTGATGGACAAGGCGGAGACCGGGGCAGGGGGCGCTGTCGTGGCCGAGCTCGCCTATCGCAATGACTACATCGCGGTGCGCGGGCAGTCGCAGCTCGTCGACGACGCCTGGCGCCGCAACAGGTGTCGGGAAACGCCGACGGAGACGGCACCGCCTGCCGCGCCGCCGTCTGCGGCCGCCGCCAAGCCTGCTCCAAAATCCGGTCGCACGGTGCGCTGAAAGCTAAGCGCTTCGCATCAGGGCCGCCAGCCGTAGATCCAGTCCTGCCGCGCCAGCATGCGTTCCGGGCCGAGCGCGCGGATCGCAAGATCGCGCGCGATCGCGAGCGGCCCGCTGAAATGATAGATGCGGCCCTGCTGCCGCGCGGTCCGCTGCACCCGCCGCACGCGCGCCTGGCGTGTGCGGCCATATTGCTTCAGCGCGGCAGTGATGCCCGCGGTGCTCTCGGCGGCTTCGCTGCTCAATTGCCGCGCGAGCACGGCGGCATCCTCGATTGCCATGCCGGCGCCTTGCGCGGCGAACGGCAGCATCGCATGCACGGCGTCGCCGAGCAGCCCGACTGAGCCCTTGCTCCAGGGGCAGCCGTCGGGCACGCCGAACAGCGCCCATTTGCGCCAGGTATCGACCGCGGCGAGCATCATCCGTGCCGGCGGTGGCCAGCGCGGCGCGGCGAAGGCGTCCATCACCTCGAGGGGATCGCCGGGCGTGCTCCAGCCCGGCCTGTTCCAGGTGCCTGGCAGCACCGCGACGACGTTGATCTGGCGTCCGCCCGCGATCGGATAGGCAACGAGATGAGCGTTCGGGCCCATCCAGAGCTGCACACGGCGCGCGGTGTAGTCCTTCGGCAGCTGCGTGGCATCGAGCGTGCCGCGCCAGGCGATCAGTCCGGAGAAGCGTGGCTGCACCTCGGGAAACAGATGCTGGCGTACTGTCGACCAGATACCGTCGGCGCCGATCAGTGCGCTTGCCAGATCGCTGCGGCGTATCGTGCCGCTGCGATGGACGACCGTCAGTCCCTTGGCGTGAGGTGCGACGTCTTCGAAGGTCGCGCCGAGCTTCAGGTCGATGTCGGGATGGTCGGAGACTGCGCCGGCAAGCGCGAATTGCAGGTCGGCGCGGTGCACCACCCAGTAGGGGGCGCCGGCGCGCGCCGACGCCGCTTCACCGAGCGGCATGCGCAGGAGCTCGCCGCCGGCCCGCGCGCTCATGATCGAGACCGCCTCCGGGGTCACGGCGCGCAGCTTGAGGCGTTCGGTGAGGCCGAGCTCGACCAGCACGCGGCTGGCATTGGGGGAGAGTTGCAGGCCGGCGCCGACTTCCTCGAGGCGCTCGGCCTTTTCCAGCACGACAACGCGGAAGCCGCGGGCCGCGAGCGCAAGCGCGGCCGTCAGTCCACCGATTCCGGCACCAGCGATGACAATCGTTCGGGAGAGCGCCACCCCTGACCGATGGGAACGGTCAGGCGACCTTGTCCTTCAGGACGCATTCCGGCGGACGGGCTTCGCCCGCCTTCAGGTCGGCGGCGAGGCGGTACAGCGTCGAGCAGTAAGGGCAGATAATCTCGTTGTCGTTGCCGAGGTCGAGGAAGACGTGCGGATGATCGAACGGAGGGTTGGCGCCCACGCACATGAACTCTTGCGAGCCGATCTCGATGACGGGAACACCGGCATCGTTATGGAAGTGCGGGACGACATGGTCGGACATCGTAGTTCATCCTGGAGTGGCAATGGCAGCAGACACAATCAGCTTGATCTGCTGCGTCTTTTAGCGCCGCGGACCATACTGGGGCGTGCAGATGATTGCTAGTCCAGCGGAACCGAAAGGTTCGCAACTGCCCCATGCTCATTTGCTCATGCAAATTCGACACAATCTTGTCGCCTCAGAGAAGCCCTTCTTTCGTCGGGGACGTTGTGTCGCAATTTTGGCATACTATTTCTGTGGACGAGCAGAATTGCGACGAAAGACGAACTATCCGGCGCACATGACCTCAGGACCGCCCAGACTTTCCGCATGAAGTGGCTGCGAATCAGCATGGCGTTGACCGGTATTGCGGCATGCAGCTTCATGCTCGTGCAGGTAGCACCGCATGCGCGCGAGGCCGGCGCGATTTTCGCTGCCCAGGACGATCCGGCCGTGCTCTCCGAGCTCAGACTCGACGCGCTTCTGCGGCAGAACGACCGCCTGGTTCAGGACAACATCGAGGCCGCGCTCGCCGCGGGCGACGCCGATCTCGCCGACAGCTTCGTCGCGCTGGCGCGTGAGCGCAACATCGCGCTGCCCGACGACCTCCTCAATCGCGTGAGCGATGCGGCCAAAGCCGAAAATTCCACCTCGCATTTCGCAAAGCGGTTCGCCACCGGTCTCGTCACTGGCAACGCCGACGATGTCGCGAGCCTGTCCGGCACGGTGGCCGGCGATCTCTTCGTGATCGGCGACATCAGGGATGTCGTGCGTGAGGGCAAGCACCTCGCCACGGGCGAGGATACCGACCGCCTGGTGCTCGGTCTTGCGGCAGCTGGTCTTGCGGTGACCGCGGCAACTTACGTCTCCGTCGGTGGCGCGGCGCCCGTGCGCGCCGGGCTTACGCTGGTGAAGGATGCGCGTAAGGTTGGGCGGCTCGGCGAAGGGCTTGCGGCATGGGCCGGCCGGTCGGCGCGCGAGGTCGTCGATACCCCGATGCTTCAGAACGCGGTCGCCTCCGGCTCGGTGCTGCGTCCGGGCGAGACCGTGAGTGCGATCAGGGCCGCGTTCCGCGCCGAGAAGGCTGGCGCGCTGGTCCGGCTCGGCAAGGACGTCACGCGCGTTGCCGAAAAGACCGGCATGCGCGGCGCCATGGATAGCTTACGCATCGCCGAAGGCCCGAAGGATGTCGCACGCGCGGCGCGCCTTGCGGAAGCGCAGGGCGGCAAGACGCGTGCGATCATGAAACTGCTCGGTCGCGGCGCGCTGCTGCTTGTCGGCGGCGCGTTTGATCTGGCGCTCTGGCTGTTCGGCGCGGCATTGACGCTGTTCGGGCTTCTGTCCTCGATCAAGGCGACGACCGAGCGCCTCACCCAGGCGTGGTGCGATCGCAGACGGGCGCGTCGGCTCCGCCGGGCGCAGATCGCAGCCGAAGCCGCTCTGGCGGATGCGGCCATCAAGGTTATTGTTTGAGAATGATCTCCGCGCAAACGCGGTTCCGCGTTTGTCGCGAGAAAAACCGCTGCACACTTTTCCGGATCATGCTCTAAGATCAACCTCTCCCCTCAAGATTGCGGAACTATGTGATGCCGAGCTTCCACAACGGCGCCGTTGAAATTGCCTACCTGGACGAAGGTGAGGGCGATCCGATCATCCTGGTTCACGGCTTTGCATCCAGCAAGAACGTGAACTGGGTCTATCCGACCTGGGTCTCGGAACTGCGCAAGAACGGCCGCCGCGTGATTGCGCTCGACAATCGCGGCCATGGCGAAAGTGCGAAGCTTTACGAGCCCGCGCAGTATTCGATCCCGACCATGGCCGGCGACGTGCTCGCGCTGATGGACCATCTCGCCATCCCGCAGGCCGACATCATGGGCTATTCGATGGGGGGACGGATGACGGCGTGGCTGGGGCTCAACGAGCCGCAGCGCCTGCGTTCGGCAATCCTCGGCGGCATCGGCATCGGCGGCCTGATCGAGGGCACCGGACCGGGTGAGAACGTCGCGAAGGCGCTGGAAGCGCCCTCGCTCGACGACGTCACCGATCCCGTCGGCCGCACCTTTCGCGCGTTCGCGGATCAGACCCGCTCGGATCACCGCGCGCTCGCCGCCTGCCTGCGCGGCACACGCGATCTCATGACGAGGGAGGAGGCCGCGCGCATCGACGTGCCCGTGCTGATTGCGGTCGGTACCGCTGATGATGTTGCAGGCTCCGCCAGCGCGCTCGGCGCGATCATTCCCGGTTCGGAAGTGCTCGATATCCCCAACCGCGACCACATGCGCGCGGTCGGCGACAAGGTTTACAAGACCGGCGTACTCGATTTCCTGTCACGCCGCGGCTGAGATCTCGTCCACCGGCTGGTCGTCGCCAAAACGACGCACCAGCGCCATCAGCACCACGAAGGTCGCGACCCACACCATCCGCGCGCCATAGCGATCGTGCGGGCCCGAGATCACGCTGCAGATGAAGGCGTTGCCGAGCAGCGCCAGCGTGACGGTTGCAGCCAGCAGCGTCAGGTCGTCGAGCCGGCGGTTTGCGAGCGAATGCGCGAGCAGGCCGACCAGCGCCAGCATCGAGGCCAGCGCGACGGGAACATGCAGCCAGTTGACGTGGTCGAAATTGACGTCCCACTGCTGCTGCCGTGCCGCACGCATCGGCGCAACTTGCGCGGGGATGTAACGCTCGATGATCCCGTAGGTGTGCGGGATCCAGCCATTGGTGCCTTCGCCGGTCGCCACATGCAGCAATTGCTGGCCCATCGCCCGCAATGCCGCGCTGGCCTGCCACGCCGGATAGTCGGCGAGCGAATGCACGACGATGTAGCCCATCTCGTCGTTCATGCCTTCGAAGCGGCCGAGCGTGTTGAACATGCTCTTGCCCCACAGGAACTCGTCGGCGGTCGCCGGCAGTTCGTCGCGATAGGGACAGAGCTTGAAGCGTTGGCGCGGGCAGTGATCGGCAAGATAGCGCGCGACGATGCCGTCCTGCATCATGCGACCGAAGGCGACACCGTAGCCGCCGGGCGTCCAGGCCCATTTGCCCGACAGCGCATGGTTCGCCGATACCAGCATCAGGCCGCCCGCAACGATGGTGAGGCTCGCCTGCGTCAGTCCGGCAATCGGGAGACGGCGCCCGAGCAACGGTCGCGCCATCCAGCCGGCGGCGCAGAGGCCGAGCAGCACGCCGAGCGTGGCGCTGTGCGTCGCCGCGGCAAAAGCGGTGAAGACGAACAGTGAGATTTTTTCGAGCGCCGACGTCCGGCTTCCGCCGACAATCAGGAGGAATAGCGACAGCACCGACAGTCCTGCAAAGATGTCGGTGAGCAGCATGCTCGCAAGCCAGGGCAGCGCGGTTGACAGGATCAGGAGCAGGCTGATCGCGACGAAGCGGAAGGTCTGCATCAGGCCGAGCACGCGCAAGGTGAGCTGCAACAGCCACAGCGTCGCCAGCGACTGGACCGCAAGATTGATCCAGAAGCCAAACCCCTCGCCATAGTGCAGATAGAGGCCGAACACGGTGGAGCGGCTCGGGACGAGATAGCTCTCGTACCAGCGCGCCAAATAGCCGCCGGTATCCCATTGCAACAGCGGATAGCCATTCCAGAACGCCGGCGCGATCAGCAGGAGGGGCAGTGCCACCGCCGCCAGCCGCAGCCAAAACGAGCCCGCGGCGCGCGCGCGCAAATGATCGGTGGTGATGGTCAAAACTGCCCCGTCGTCTTTCGGACCATGCCCGCAATAGCCGCTGAGACGAAATTCACCAATAGTTTGACGCCGCCCGGCTTGAATTTGGCAAAACTCTGACCACCTTGAGCCGACCTTGCCGCCTGGGGGCGCCGGAGAAATTGTTGTGATTCAACGCGTTGGTATGCTTTGGCGAGGCAGGGCAGTGTTCGCTCTCAGGCAAGCCCGTCGGGACTTTGTCGCCTAGACTGTGATATAGAGCCAGCCAAACGAGCCAATTCGAAAGAGCAGATCCCATGGCAGTGCATCAGGTCAATCCGGGAGGAAAGCTCGCATCCCTCGATCCGATCTGGGACCGGATCCGGAGCGAGGCGGAGGACATCGTCCATCGCGAGCCGGAGCTTGCGACCTTCATCTATTCGACGGTGCTGCATCACAGCCGCCTGGAAGATTCGGTGATCCATCGTCTCGCCGACCGGCTCGATCATTCCGCGCTGTCGGGCGATCTGGTGCGCCAGACCTATGACGAGGCGTTGCGCGACGATCCCGATCTCGGCAACGCCTTCCGCGCCGATCTCGTCGCCGTATATGATCGCGATCCCGCGACCTCGCGCTTCATCGATCCCTTGCTCTACTTCAAGGGCTTTCACGCGATCCAGACCCACCGCCTGGCACACTGGCTCTATCTGAAGGGCCGCAAGGATTTTGCGTATTATCTCCAGAGCCGCGCTTCCGCGGTATTCCAGACCGACATCAATCCAGCCGCGCGCATCGGCCGCGGCATCTTCCTCGATCACGCCACCGGTTTCGTCTGCGGTGAAACCGCGGTGATCGAGGACGACGTCTCGATCCTGCACGGTGTCACGCTCGGTGGCACCGGCAAGGAGAACGAGGACCGTCATCCGAAGATTCGTCATGGCGTCCTGATCGGCGCCGGCGCAAAGATCCTCGGCAACATCGAGATCGGTCATTGCGCGCGCATCGCTGCGGGCTCGGTCGTGGTCAAGTCGGTGCCGCACAACGTCACGGTCGCGGGCGTGCCCGCCAAGATCGTCGGCGAAGCCGGCTGCGCCGAGCCGTCGCGCACCATGGATCAGATGATCAACGCGTTGGGGCTTTGAGCTCGAAAAAGGGCCGGATTCTCCGGCCCTGTTCGTCCCCAAATTCTTTGGCAATTCATGCTGGCGGTTCGTCGCGTCTCGTCCTAAAACCCGGCCAACCCAGATTTCGATTGGAGACTTGCCGTGGACGTCAAGGAAGTAAGGAAGCTCGACGCGTATCTGAAGCGCGTATTCGGCAATCCCAAGATCCGCGTCGTGCCGCGGCCGAAGAAAGATGACTCCGCCGAAGTCTATATCGGCGAGGAGTTCATCGGCGTGCTCTTCGTCGACGACGAGGACGATGATCGCTCGTTCCAGTTCCAGATGGCGATCCTCGAGGACGATCTCGTCGATCAGGAATAGTTGCTGCCACGCCGTCATTGCGAGGAGCGTAGCGACGAAGCAATCCAGGCTATCTCTGCGCAGCGATTCCGGACTGCTTCGCGGAGCCTGTCATCGGGCCGCGCTACGCGCGGACCCGGTGGCTCGCAATGACGAGTATCAACCTCGCGGTCCGCGCAGTTGCGCCGTCAGCCTGTCCATCGCGTCCGCCGCATCGCGCCACTGTGACAGCCAGCTCCGCGGAAAGCGGAAGGTGAGATCGGCGCCGCCGATGCGGCGTTCGGAGAGGCACATGCCTGGAGTGGCCGCATCGCGCGTGCAGCGCGCGGTCAGCGCGGGGCTTGCAGCAGAATAGAGATCCTCGCTGCCATAGGGCGTGTCGCTGCGGAACATCCGCATCGTCAACCCGTCCACCGGATTGGTTGCGGCCTGGTCGAGATAGCGCGGATAGATCGTGCTGACCCGCTGCTCCGGCGCCAGCGCATCGTGATGGGCCGATATCGACAGGAAGATGCGATCGATCGGCTGCATCGCCTCTTCGACGGTGTCGGCGGTGACGTGCTTCGGCGCGCCCGGCGGTTCCAGCGAGGGATACAGGAAGTCGAGGTCGATGCGCTCCTGCGGCCCGGAGTGGCGCTGGATCTTCATTCGGATCGCAGTCGTCGGAACGTTGAACAGCGTACCGCCGACGCTCACCGGCAGCTTGTTCGGAGCATTCGCGCCGCCGGCACCCCAGGTCGGCCACAGCAGATAGGCGACGAGCGCGATCGCGCATGCCGCGGCAGCGCCGCCGAGCACGATCGGGACGACATGTGCCCGGGGGCGCGTCCTGGAGGGCCGGGGAGAGGTTGCCGAAAACACCGTCATGAGTTGCGCGAGCAGAGCCTAGAAGTCGGCCGGTGGCCGACGAATCAGCGGCGAATATGCCATGCGGCGGTGATTTCGCGGAGCGTTCCCCGCGGCGGGAGAGGGAGAGGGCCCTGCGCGAGCGGGCTGGCGCTGTTAACCTTCCCTTAAGGATAATGTAGCGTTAAGCGGCACTTTTTGTCACAGGAGGGCTCCGGCGTTGCGTAAGGGCGGACCGTTTCCGATGACACCTGAAGCTCTCAATACCTTCTTCTCGATCTGCATCGGTTTCGCGCTCGCGGGCGCGCTCGTGAGCGGGTACCAAACGGTCGCGCAGCGGCCCGCCGGCTTCGGCTTGTTGCAGGATGGTGTGGCGCCGAAGACCTTCGCGGCGGTGCCGTTCCTGGTGTTCGCGGCGCCCTTCATCATCATGCGCAACACGCTGCGCGGCATGCGGCTGGAAAGCCGCCGCTTCGAATTCGTGATGATGGCGACCGTCATCGCCGGCTTCTGGAGCATGATGAGCGGCACCTTCTTCCTGATGACGCTGCGCGCGGCCGGCGTCCTGGTCTGACGCTTTGCAGGGCTGCCCGGTGCGGCGGCCCTTTGCCTCCGCGCCGCCGTTTCGCTATGGCTGGGGTCGACGCGACAGGAGACCTCCATGGCGATCTACGAGCTCGACGGGCAGGCGCCCGACCTTCCCGCCGACGGCAACTATTTCATCGCGGAAACCGCGACCGTGATCGGCCGCGTGCGCCTGAAGCCGGGTGCGAGCGTCTGGTTCGGCGCGGTGCTGCGCGGCGACAATGAGTGGATCGAGATCGGCGAGGGCGCCAACGTGCAGGACGGCTCGACCTGCCACACCGATCTCGGCTTTCCCATGATGATTGGCAAGAACTGCACCGTCGGCCACAACGTCATCCTGCACGGCTGCACGATCGAGGAGGGCGCGCTCGTCGGCATGGGCTCGATCGTGATGAACGGCGCGAAGATCGGCCGCAACAGCATCGTTGGTGCGGGCTCTGTCATTACCGAGGGCAAGGAATTTCCCGAACGCTCGCTGATCATAGGTTCGCCCGCGCGAGTGATCCGCACGCTCGATGACGCCCAGGTGCGGAAGATGGGGAGTGCGGCGAGATTCTATGTCGCCAACGGTCCGCGCTTCAAGAAGGGCCTGAAGCGGATCGGCTAGCTGCCTTCGGACTCGCGGGCTTCTAAAGCGAGCGCGGCGTTGCCAATTCACCCGCACCGCCGCCCGGCACCAACAGCCTCGGCACGGCGCAATCGTCGGGAGCCAATGCCGCGCCCGGAGTCACCACCGGTACCGGCACAGGCGGGTCCGCCGATGCGGCCGTCAGCGCCGAGAACAGGCTGCTCGACAAGAAGATGAAGACCATCTGCCGCGGCTGCTGAGGCTCGCGCGGAAGTGAGACAGTGAGGCTGTCAGAAATCCTTATGTGACGTTAGCTTGGTCCTGCTTTGAGTGTGGAGCGTGTCCACACGGAGGATCGAGTGATGTTACGGAAGATGATGATGGCGCTTGCCGTCGCGGCGGTCGGGCTCTCGACGCCGCAGGCGGCACAGGCGGGGGGCGGTGG
>NZ_LGHM01000164.1 GCF_001908185.1 Bradyrhizobium sp. AS23.2 | reverse complement strand
GATGGAATCGGAACGGGGCTCTAGATTCTTGTTTTGACGCGTTTTCTTGACGCGAACCGGTATCCACTTCGCTCGAAAACGCTCTAATCGGCGGCCGCCTGCGCGGGGACGATCTTGCCGATCATCGTCTCGATCTCGGTCTTCACCAGATCCGGCACCGCGTTCTGCACCATGTGGCCAAGATCGGGCAGCGCAATCAGCTTTGCATTCGGAACCATCGCGGCAAATGGACGCGCGTGGATGCTGGTCGACACGGTCTTGTCGGGCTCGCCAGCGATGATCGTGACCGGCGCTTTGATCTCGCCGTAGCGCGCCGCTTGCGCAGCGACGGCCTCCTTCAGCGTCACCAGATCATAGGCATTGGCGATGAACTCGCGCGGGCGCAGCAGCAGCGGTGTCGCGGAATCCTGCACGAAACCGTCCGGCATCATCTGCGGCAGGAACACGTCGCGCGCGCCGGGCTCGGTCAGGAAATAGCCGAGCGGCAGCGTGATGGTGTAGGCCAGCAGCGGGCCGATCAATGGCGTTGCGATGATCTCGTTGTAGCGGCCGACGCCGCCGCGCCAGGGGTGGGTGACGGGCGCGAGCATCACGAGGCCGGCGACGCGGCCGGGATGATCGAGCGCAATTCGCGCGCCGAGCGCGCCGCTCCAGGAATGCACGACGAAGACCGCGCGATCGATCCCGAGCTTGCCGAGCGCCTGATCGATCATCCGAGCCTGGATCCGCGGCGTCGAATCCTGCCGCCGCGCGCGTGTGCTCCAGCCATGGCCGGGACGATCGAACAGGATGACGCGATGGTTTTTGGCGAGGAGATCGCCGAGCGGCTGCCGCATCGCTTCGAGATTGGAGCTCGCGCCGTGCAGCATCACGATCGGCAGGCCCGAATCGCGCGGACCAATGTCGACGACGTGAAGTGACGCGCCGTCGACATCGATCATCCGCCCCTGAGGCGGAAAAGCGCGCTGCACGGCGACGACGCCGGCCTGCGTGACCAACGCCAGCACAACCAGCGCCGCCACAATTGACATCACGATCATGGAGAGAGTCCGGGAAATCCAGGGCGCATTGCAGTTACGGGTCTTGGAGGCGGCAGTTTCGCTCCGCCAGCTTCAGCACTTCCAGGGGAATCCCGGGGCTGTGGATATGTGCAAAATTGCCAAACCAAAAAATTCAATGAAATCAATACACTTACCCAACGACACGCAAGCCTCGAAACAGCTTCATGCGGTCGTCATCGCGGAGTCCATATAATCGCCATGGTCGGTTCCGCCATTTAGACGCGGGTGGGCGCCGATCCTCCTCGCAGCCTCACGGGATGCGGGAAGGCCGGTAGGATTTGTCCTGATTTGAACCGGAGAATTTTCGATGAGCTTCAGATCCAACGACACCGCGATCGACGAGATCGTCGCGAGCTGCAACGGCGATCTACGCGGTGCCGTGCGAGCGCTGCTCCTGATCAACGAGCATCTCGAGGCGGAGCTTGCAAGGGCTTACGCGGCAGCCGCCGATCAGGGCCTCGCCGAGCGCGGCGGCAGCGCCCTGCACTAGCGCTCAGGTGGACAGCTAGTTCGAGCTGTCCTCGTCCTTTTCGTCGTCGGGCGTAACCGCCGGGCAGGCGCGGATCGTCGAGCGGGCAAGCTTGGCATCGGCCTTCGATTTGTAGGGGCCGTCGCCGAACCAGATGTCACCGTTGATCACGGGATTGCTGGTGACGATGTTGCATTTCCCGCTGGCGCGGTTGCCGACCACCCAGAACAGTCCGTCGGCCAGGCTCACCGTTCCCGACGCCAGCAGCAAGCTACCTGCAAGGATCAAACGCTTCATGGCTGTGCTCCTGCCATGAAGGTAGGCCTGCGGCCGTGCCACCAATACCCCTTGTGACGCGGCGCGTATCATCGTGGTTAATCCGCCTCCGCAGCACTCGCTCGATAAATGATCGACTTGTCCCTAATTTGCTTGAGCGCGATCTTACCGGAAAACCGCTCCACGCCTTGCGCTAGAGCCGTTTCCGTTCCGATAGAATCGGAACGGGGCTCTAGATTCTTGTTTTGACGCGTTTTCTTTACGCGAACCGGTATCCACTTCGCTCGAGACGCGGCCCTTCGGGTCGGGATCGCGCTCTAAATATCGCGGCCTTCGACCTTCTCGGTCAGCGCCTTGACCTGCTCGGGGATCTTGTCGAGGTGCGGATTGACGGCGAGCGCCTTGCGATAGGCCGCGAGCGCGCGCTTCTCGTCGCCGACCTCCTGCATGATCATGCCTAGGCCTGCGAGCGCGCCGAAATGGCGGGGCTCACGGATCAGCACCTGCTGGATGTCGGCGAGCGAGCGGCCATAGTCGTTCTGCATGTAATAAAGCGTGGCGCGCCGGTTCCAGGCCTCGATGTAATCGGGCCTGAGCTTGATGATCGCATCCAGCAGCTTGATCGCGATGTCGATCTTCTGTGCGTCGACCGCGGTCCTAGCGCGCTCCATCAGCAGCGCCGCAGTGTCGCTCGGGGTCTGGAGCCAGATCGCCCAGATCCGCGCCTCGACATGCTTGGCGCTGATCTCGTCCGGCGCCGCCTTCAGCGCGCCGAACAGGAAATCGAGATTCTTGGTGCGATCGACCTTGGGCAGCTTGGCTGGCGCCTCGGGAAGCTTCTTCTGCTGCTTGCCAGGCGGAGCCGGCGCATCATCCTGCGCCAGGGCCGGAGCAAGGCCTACGGTTCCCAGCACAAGGGCCAGACATAGGGTGCGTGCAAAAGGGAATCTCACAGCCATGATCAAAGTCTAAACGCGTAAAGCCGCCCTTGCAAAGCAGGGGCGGCGTCAAACTCGTGTGAGACCGTGGTCTTGCGGGGCGCGCGCGAGGCGTCCGGCAGGGCGAAATCAGCCCTGACGAGCCTTGAAGCGGCGCTGCACCTTGTTGATCACATAGACCCGGCCCTTGCGGCGGACCAGGCGGTTGGCGCGATGGCGACCGCGCAGCGACTTCAGCGAGTTACGGACCTTCATGGCAGAATCCTGAACGTTCGAAAGGCCGTGTTCGGCACTACCGTTTCGGCACGCGCGAATGTGGCAAAATGAGATTTTTCCCGCCGGCGGACGACCGCCCGGGACGGGGCGGTTCTTAAGGCATGGGGGGACCGGATGTCAATGCAAACGGGCCATTCCCGCGCATTAACCTCGGGATAGGCCTGAAACGGACCCTTCGGCGCCGCCGACTTCGGCCGGCCGCCAGCCGAGCCTTGCTAAATTCGTTATATGATATAATCAATTTGGCAACCCGTCGGGAGGAAACCAATGCCGAAATTGAAGCTGCCCAACATCGACGACGTCGTAGCGATCGACATCCACACCCACGCCGAGGAGCCCTGCGGCTGCCATCCCGACGACGGCTATGACGACTTCCAGGCCCAGATGGCGGAGTACTTCAAGTCGCCGAACAAGCATCCGCCGACCGTGCCGGAGACCGCGGCGTACTACCGCTCCAAGAACATCGCCGCCGTGATCTTTCCGGTCGACGCCGAGCGCGAGACCGGCTTCCGCCGCTACAACAATTACGAGATGCTGGAGGTCGCCTCCGACCATCTCGACGTCCTCATCCCCTTCGTCTCGATCGACCCGCACAAGGGCAAGCTCGGCGCGCGCGAGGCGCGTAAGCTGATCGAGGAATACGGCGTCCGCGGCTTCAAATTCCACCCGACCATGCAGGGCTTCTACGCCAACGACCGCATGGCCTATCCGCTCTACGAAGAGATCACCAATGGCGGCGCGATCGCGCTGTTCCATACCGGCCAGACCGGCGTCGGCTCGGGCATGCCGGGCGGCATGGGGATGCGGCTGAAATATTCCAACCCGATGTACATGGATGACGTGGCGGCGGATTTCCCCGACCTCAAGATCATCCTCGCCCACCCCTCCTTCCCCTGGCAGGAGGAGGCGCTGTCGGTCGCGACCCACAAGCCGAACGTCTATATCGACCTGTCGGGCTGGTCGCCGAAATATTTCCCGCCGATCCTGGTCCGCTACATCAACTCGATTCTTCAGGATAAGATGCTGTTCGGCTCGGACTGGCCGGTGATCACGCCGGACCGCTGGCTGTCGGACTTCGCCAAGATCGACATCCGCGACGAGATCCGGCCGAAGGTGCTCAAGGCCAACGCGCGCAAGCTGCTGGGAATCTAGCCAAGGATCCTACCAAGTGATCTAGCAAAGAGGTCAGCGTGACGATCAAAGCCGTCGTCTTCGACGCCTACGGGACGCTCTACGACATCCAGTCGGTCGCGGAGATCACCGAGGATGCGTTCCCCGGCTACGGCGAGATCATCACGCAAGTGTGGCGGATCAAGCAGCTCGAATACACCTGGTTGCGCTCGCTGATGCAGCGCTACCAGGATTTTGCCGCCGTCACGCGCGACTCGCTTGCCTATTCGCTGCGCGTGCTTGGACTCGCCTACGAGAGCGAAGCGTTCGAGCGCGTGATCGAGAAATATCTGCATCTCGATCTCTATCCGGATGCGGCGGCAGCGCTTGCGGCGCTGAAGCCGCGCAAGCTTGCCATTCTCTCCAATGGCAGCCCGGACATGCTCAACGCACTTGTCCGCAACTCCGGCTTCGATCGCCTGCTCGACGCCACCATCAGCGTCGATGCGAAGAAGATCTTCAAGCCGAGCCCAGAGGCCTACGAACTGATCGGCGAGGTGCTCGGCACCGCGCCGGATGAGGTGCTGTTCGTCTCCTCAAATCCCTGGGACGTGGCGGGCGCAAAGGCGTTCGGGCTGAACGTCGCCTGGATCGAGCGGGTGACGCCCGAGGCGATGGCGCTGACTTGCGTCGAGAACGAACTCGTGGCACCGCTGACCATGTTCAAGGCGATCCGGACCCAGATGGACGAGCTTGGCTTCGCGCCGGATCACCGTGTCCGCACCCTCTCCGAGTTGCCCGCGATCGCCGCCCGCGTGTAAGTCTGGAATGAGCTGTTCTGAATGAGCCTGGCATCCGTTCGCGCCTTCTTCGCCGAGAAAGCCCCCGACATATCCGTCATCGAATCCCCGATCAGCTCCGCGACAGTGACGCTGGCCGCCGAAGCCTATGGCGTCGAGCCTGGCCGGATCGCCAAGACGCTGTCGTTGCGGATCGGCGAACGCGTTATCCTGATCGTCGCCGCCGGCACCTCGCGCATGGACAACAAGAAGGTCAAGGCGGCGTTCGGCGGCAAGCCGAAGATGCTGGGGCTGGAAGAGGTCGCCGAGATCACCGGCCACGAGGTCGGCGGCGTCTGCCCGTTCGGGCTGAAGTCGCCGCTGCCAGTCTATTGCGACGTGTCGCTGAAGGCGTTTGACGTGGTGGTGCCGGCCGCAGGCTCGACCCATAGCGCGGTGCGGATCGCGCCCGACCGCATGGCCGAGCTCGTCTCGGCCGAATGGATCGACGTCTGCGAGCACCGCCCCTGAAGCGCGCTGCGATGATGATAAATCGTCATCGCGCTTTCGGTTGTTGTTTGAGCATGATCTCCGCGCAAACGCGTTCCGCGTTTGTCGCGAGGGAAAACCGCTGCGCACGTTTAGGGATCATGTCTGGGCGGCACTAATCATCTCC
>NZ_LGHM01000163.1 GCF_001908185.1 Bradyrhizobium sp. AS23.2 | reverse complement strand
ACACCGTTGCCCATCATCGATCATGGGCTTTCGCGAACTCATCTGGCGGCCTTCAAACCGAAGCTTCCAGTTCCAATGATCAAGAATTCGACACCAATAAAAAGCAGGGAGCTTCATGACCGACTGATGATCCTCCCTGATGTCTGCTGCCGCCTGTTGATCTCGTCGAGATAGAACTGATACGCCAACCCGATGCCCTCCTGCAGTGAGGTGCGGGCGTGCCAGCCGATTTTGACCAGGCGGCTGACATCGAGCAGCTTGCGCGGCGTGCCATCGGGGCGCGACGTGTCGAAGCGGATCTTGCCGCGAAAGCGGACGGTCGCCGCGACCACCAGCGCGAAATCGGCGATGGTGATGTCCTGGCCGGTGCCGATGTTGACCAGCTCGGACGACGAATAGGTCTTCATCAGGTGGACACAGGCGTCCGCAAGATCGTCGACATACAGGAATTCGCGCCGTGGCTTGCCGGTGCCCCATACCACGACGTTCGCCGCGCCTGACATCGTGGCCTCGTGATTCGGGATGGTAATTGTCGCCGGGACCGTAAAGGTTGGTCGGCATTACGCTGATGAAGTCTGCGCCGTACTGGCTGCGATAAGCTTCCACCATCTTCAATCCGGCGATTTTCGCAATCGCATAGGGCTCGTTGGTCGGCTCCAGCGGGCCGCTCAGCACCGAATCCTCCCGCAGTGGCTGCGGCGCGAGCCGCGGATAGATGCAGGACGAGCCGAAGAACATGAGCTTCTCACATCCGTTCGCATGAGCGGCTTGGATCGCATTGTTCGAAATTGCAAGGTTATCGTAGAGGAACTCGGCTCGCAGCGTATCGTTGGCGACGATACCGCCGACTTTGGCCGCCGCGAGGAACACCGCCTGCGGCCGATTCGCGGCGAACCAGGCGCTCACCGCCGCCTGGTCGCGAAGATCCAGTTCGCTTCGCGCCGCCGTCAGGAGGTTGGCCTGCTCGCGCGCGAGCCGTCGCATCAGCGCCGAGCCGACCATACCGCGATGGCCGGCGACGAAGACCGTCTTGCCCTTCAGCTCAAAACGCGCGCTTGCCATTGACGACGTCCTGACGGGCTTCGGCGAGATCGCTTGCCACCATCTCCTGCACCAGCTGCGCGAAGCTGGTCTTAGGCTTCCAGCCGAGTTTTTGGCGGGCCTTGTCGGCATTGCCGACCAGCAGATCGACCTCTGTCGGGCGGAAATAGGCCGGATCGATTTCCACAACGGTTTTTCCGGACGCCCTGTCGATGCCGATCTCCTCAACGCCCTCGCCGCGCCATTCGATCGTCCGGCCGACCTCTGCGAATGCCAGCTCGACGAACTCGCGCACCGCCCGCGTCTCGCCGGTCGCCAACACGTAATCCTCTGCCACGTCGTCCTGCAGAATTTGGTGCATGCCCTCCACGTAATCGCGGGCGTGGCCCCAATCGCGCTTGGCCTCGAGATTGCCGAGATAAAGGCGGGCCTCCAAACCGACTTCGATGCGGGCGACGCCGCGCGTGATCTTGCGGGTCACGAAGGTCTCGCCGCGGATCGGGCTCTCATGGTTGAACAGGATGCCGTTGCAGGCGAACATGCCGTAGGCCTCACGGTAATTCACCGTGATCCAGTAGCCGTAGAGCTTGGCCACGCCATAGGGCGAACGCGGATAGAACGGCGTCGTCTCGCTCTGCGGCACCTCCTGGACGAGACCGTAGAGTTCCGATGTCGAGGCCTGGTAGAACCTCGTCTCCTTCTCCATGCCGAGAATGCGGATCGCCTCGAGCAGCCGGAGTACGCCAATTCCGTCGGCATTGGCCGTGTATTCCGGACTTTCGAAGCTGACCGCGACATGGCTTTGCGCCGCAAGATTGTATATCTCGGTCGGCCGGATTTGCTGCATCAGGCGGATCAGGTTGGTGGAATCGGTCATGTCGCCGTAGTGCATCAGGAAGGGCACGTTGCCGGCATGCTGGTC
Organism: Bradyrhizobium sp. AS23.2; assembly: GCF_001908185.1. Lineage (GTDB taxonomy): Bacteria > Pseudomonadota > Alphaproteobacteria > Rhizobiales > Xanthobacteraceae > Bradyrhizobium. The sequence continues at coordinate 21,213 of NZ_LGHM01000163.1, read as the reverse complement.
CTGGTACAGATGATCGACGCGCGCGGTGTTGAACGACGACGACCGCCGCTTGATCCCGTGCACAGTGTAGCCAAGTCTGAGCAGATGTTCCGCGAGATACGCGCCATCCTGGCCCGTAATGCCGGTGATAAGCGCAACGCGCCGTTTTGAATCTTGAGCCGTCATTGTTTCACCAGTTGGGCAGAAAAGGAGCCTTTAGTAGTAAAAGTCATTTTGGAGCAGCTTTCATGCGCATGAAGCCCACATTCACGCGTATTGAAGGAGGGCCCATTTTGAGTTAGTAATGTACGCCCGCGTAGATCAAGCGCATCATATACATTGATATGCAATACCACTGGAAAGTCCTCCCGTGGTTAAGGCAAGAACGAGTCAACAAGCTCTTCCTCGTCGGGCCTGATTACCCCGATCATTTCTGGCGCAATGAGAAGCAAACGCCTGCGCTGTTGCCTGGCGGAAAGCTAATGAACCATCATCTATGACGCTGTCGTTATTTCCTAACCAAGAAAAGGAAGTGATTCGGCCGATGATCGCTCCCAAGATGGACCGGTTGCATCGTGGTTTGTTGAGTCAAGTATGATCACCGCGACGCATCATCACGACACCACATCGGTTCTAGTCGAGACTGCGATAGTTCGCTACCAACATTCGTATGGTTCTTCGAACCTTTCGCTATGGAAGATTTACCTCCGTACAATTGAACGAGCGGTCTCAATGCTCCAGTCTCGTCCCATCGAACTAGCAGCATTGCCCTCTGGGAGCGCCAGGACGGCATTCTATTGAACACTGGGCCGGGCGTCATAAAGCTCTCGACTCCAATTTAGGAGCTGAACAAAGGTCATGAGATTCTATCGCAGGTCTCAATGTGCTCCGCCGGCTCGCGAGCTTGGTCAGTCCCCAGAGTCGAAGCCATATTGCAATCACGACATTCCAAACACGACGAAAACTCTGATTGCGCCGCCGATCTCGGTCCAGCTGCACGATAATGACGTGCCTGCATATTCGACTAAACTTGAAGGCCCTGTTTCGTCCGCTGCCGCGTCTTCATTCGAATGCGATGGTGCTCGCCAACGCCCCAATGGAGCCGAACCAGGTGAGGAGGGAAGATCTGGAGACCTGGCTCAGCTTGTGCATGCGGAATTGCTCCCAGTGAATCTCGCAGTGGCGATTGAATATCTTTAGATAAGTGAATTTGACCAAGAAGTTTCCACCGCGTGACCATCATGCGGCGTGAAGTTGGGGTGATCGTATGTGCGGGATTGTCGGTATCTTAGGACGTGGTCCAATCATCAAGCAACTGGTCGATTCGCTCAAGCGACTTGAATATCGCGGATATGACTCCGCAGGCGTCGCGATGCTCGAAGAAGGCCGTCTTGAGCTTAGACGCGCCGAGGGAAAGCTGACAAATCTTGAGGCCCGCCTACGCACCAATCCACTAGTGGGTCACAGCGGTATTGGTCACACGCGATGGGCCACTCATGGCAAGCCGAGCGAAAGCAACGCCCACCCGCATGCCACCGACAACGTCGCGGTTGTTCACAATGGGATCATCGAGAACTTTCGCGACTTGCGCGGCGAACTGGAGCAGAACGGCGCTAACTTTGCCTCCGAGACCGATACTGAGGTGGTGGCTCATCTTGTGGAATCGTATTTGCTGGATGGCTATTCTCCGCAGGACGCGGTGAGAGCGTCGCTACAGCGGCTGCGCGGCGCGTTTGCGCTGGCGTTCCTGTTCAAAGGCCACAACGATCTCATGATCGGCGCGCGCAAGGGGGCGCCGCTTGCGATCGGGCACGGTGACGGCGAAATCTATCTAGGATCGGATGCGATCGCGCTCGCGCCCTTCACCGACACCATCACCTATCTTGAAGATGGCGATTGGGCCGTGCTTACCCGCACAATTGGCCTTATCTATGACTCGAATGGCGCCGTCGTCAATCGGGAGGCATCAAAGCCTGGCGCCTCCTCGCTCCTCGTCGGGAAAGCGAACTATCGCCACTTCATGGCCAAGGAAATTCACGAACAGCCGGGAGTGCTCGGACAGACGCTGGCGCATTATGTCGACATGACTGCCGAGCGCATAGCCTTGCCGCTCAAATTGCCATTTGACTTCAATCTCGTTCAGCGCATCTCGATCACGGCTTGCGGTACGGCAAACTATGCCGGCCATGTTGCTAAGTACTGGTTCGAGCGTCTGGCACGCGTTCCAGTCGAAATCGATGTAGCCTCCGAATTCCGCTATCGCGAGGCACCCTTGCGCAAGGGGGGATCTCGCGATCTTTATCTCTCAGTCAGGGGAGACCGCCGACACCCTTGCCGCGCTGCGTTACGCCAAGGCGAATGGTCTGCACACGATATCCGTAGTCAACGTGCCGACGTCAACGATCGCGCGCGAGAGCGAAACCGTGTTGCCAACGCTGGCGGGGCCGGAAATCGGTGTCGCCTCAACCAAAGCCTTCACCTGCCAGCTGATGGTGATGGCCGCGCTTGCGCTCGCAGCTGGCAAAGAGCGCGGCGAATTGTCCGATACCAATGAATTGAAACTCGTACGCGAGCTGATCGAAATTCCCCGGTTAATTGCTGCAGCCCTTGAGACCGAGCCGCAGATCGAGGAACTTGCGCGCGAAATCTCCAAGTCAACGGATGTGCTCTATCTCGGTCGCGGCACATCGGTTCCGCTGGCATTAGAGGGGGCGCTCAAGCTAAAGGAAATTTCCTATATCCACTCAGAAGGGTATGCCGCGGGCGAGCTCAAGCACGGCCCAATTGCGCTGATCGACGAAACCGTGCCCGTGGTGGTTATTGCGCCATATGACCCGCTTTTCGCGAAAACCGTTTCGAACATGCAAGAAGTTGCCGCTCGTGGTGGCAATATCATCCTGATGACTGATGCGAAGGGAGCTTCGGAAGCGACATTGGCTACCTTCCGAACAATTCTGCTGCCAGACATGGTCGCAACCTTTGCGCCCATGGTTTATGCTATTCCGCTCCAGCTTTTAGCCTATCATACCGCTGTCGTGATGGGCACAGACGTCGATCAGCCGCGCAATCTCGCGAAATCGGTGACGGTCGAGTAGAGCCAGCAGCAACGTCGAAGCGCGTCCTGCTGTTAGACGTGGGAGGAATAGCGCAATCCAGCGGTCCATCGCGCAACCCTCACTCTTGTTGCTGAAGTTCCCGCCAAAGGCTGCTGGCCCACGTGGTGGCCGGAGGCCCGCCGCGCTGGAGCCTTGCCTCGAAGTGCGCGGGAAGATGTGAAGGTGTGTGAGGACGCGAATGCTCCGGTTCACCGTCAACAGCCTGAGCGCTGAACAGTGCGCCTGTCGAGGCCGAGCAGTTGCGCGATTCTGGGTAGCGGGCAACTGCTCACGTGGGCGATAGATCTCATCGCGGTCATCTCACGAAGCCTTTTGATCCGTCCGTAAATGCGGCAAGCGCGGTCGGCGGCGCGGAACTCCCGGCTTCGCTCGTTGCGCGGCCGCCGTGATTGGACGGCGGCTATGTTGTGATAATGGCGGCCGATCGTGTAGCGCAGGACCTCACCCAAGGTGTGGAACAGGCGAAAGCGGTCCGCCACTTGTCCCGCCTTGTCGGCGCCCCAGCAGCGCACTGCTGAGTTTGTCAGCGCAGCAGAAATATCGGAGCGAACTGTCTTGGTCGGTTGCTGGGTCTGGTTTATTCACGTAGCGACCGACCATCCGACTCGCCGAACACGGTAGCCGGGCAAGCTTTGGGGCCGTAACTCAGGTCGGCTGCGGCCAAATCGAACCACTAAAATCGAGCAGGCTACACAGAGTGGAAGCGTCCGGGAATAAAGCATGGCCCTATTAGGTCTTGTTCCTGGGCTCCACATTGTTTGGATCGATCTCTCGGTTCAGACCCGCATGCAGCGTCGCGTAATTCAGTTCGCCTTCCCACCAGGAGACGAACACAGCGGCGATGCCATTGCCCGCGATATTGGTGAGCGCTCGCACCTCGCTCATGAACTTGTCGATCGAGAACACGATCGCCATGCCTGGCACCAGCACTGGATTGACAACCGACAGCGTGGCAGCCAGGGTAATGAAGCCCGCGCCAGTGACGCCGCTTGCGCCCTTCGAAGTCAGCATCGCCACAACCAAAATCGTCACTTGCTGGCTAAAAGTGAGCTCGATACCCAGCGCCTGCGCAATGAACAAAGTCGCCAGCGTCATATATATATTAGTGCCGTCAAGATTGAAGGAGTAGCCGGTCGGCACCACAAGCCCGACCACAGGCTTGGAGCAGCCTAACCGCTCAAGCTTCTCCATCAATTGTGGTAGCGCGCTTTCCGAGGATGAGGTGCCGAGCACAATCAAGAGCTCATCCTTTATATAGGCGATAAATTTGAAGATCGAAAAGCCGATAAACCGCGCAATCAGACCGAGTACGAGTATTATGAATAGCGCAGCGGTCGCATAAAACAAAGCGACAAGGCCGATCAGATTGCCGAGCGCAGCGGGTCCGAACTTTCCGATTGTGAAGGCCATGGCACCGAAGGCGCCGACCGGAGCCGCCTTCATGACAATGGCAATCACGCCGAAAACCGCTTGCGCCAAGTCGTCGATCATGCCACGCAACCTCTCTCCGCGCTTGCCCATCGCCATCAGAGAAAAACCGAATAGGATCGCGAACAGAAGCACCTGCAGGATATCGCCGCGGGCGAGGGCGCCAACCACGCTATCGGGGATGATGTTGAGGATGAAGTCGACGGATTTCGAGGCTTCCGCCTGCTTCACGTAATTGGCGACCGCCGCGGCGTCAGGCTTGGCGGAGAGACCTCGGCCGATTTGGAACAAATTGCCTGTCAGTAGGCCGAGCAACAAGGCAGCCGTGGATACAATCTCGAAATAGACCAGCGCCTTGACGCCGACCCGTCCGACCTTCTTTGCATCCTGAATATGAGCGATTCCGGATACCACGGTGCAGAAGATAATGGGCGCGATAACCATCTTGATCAGCTTGATGAAGCCGTCACCCAGCGCCTTGATCCAGTCGTTCGTCGCGAGCGGCGGCCATAGCCATCCGACGACGACGCCGATCAGGATCGCGATCAGCACCTGGACATAAAGAACTTTGTACCAAGGTCGCGACGCTCCCGCAGGCGCCGCAGTGGCGATGGTGGTCATGCGTTCCTCCCGACTTACTCGAAGACTGCGCCGTCGTTTAAGAGGCGTCGACATCATACGAGTCTGTTATTTCCGCCCTGTCCGATTGAAGACGCTGTTGTCGAGTGTCCGACACCCGGCAGCGCGATTTCAAAGGTGAGCTTTCAATTCTGCGTATTCTTCTCTCGTCAAAGCAAAACGCGCGCCGAGCGCCGACGCTGCGGCCGTTTGACCGGTCTGACTATGTATTGACTTCTCCTGAATGCTGAATGGCAGGACAGCATTCGCATCGTCGAGGGCAAACGTTGGCTAAGCGCCTTGCGCACAATTCCCGGATTTCTGTCAAACTCCAGCGACTGGATAAACAACTAACATCAGGTCGGGGCAGTCGTCATTCGGCGGCCGTCCACACCCTCGTTCGGGGATTGTGGCAATGATTTCCTCGCGAGCTGGCGTTTAGCGCCCATCAAGCATTTCAATCCGAACGCGGCGGCAACCTCGCCGAGTGGCGATACGCGATGAGCCTTGATCGGCCAGTTAGATGGTGCTCAATGCAATATTCCGCGATATTGGTAGAATCCAATGTTTGGATGCTAAGCATCGAGATGATGAAAGCGCGGAGACATGCGCGGAAACCTATGCCGGAATCACTTGCGGAAGAGCCAGATGGTGCAATCCAACCGTCACTTGCAGGAGCAGATCGCTATAATCCGCCACTTCGACCAGAACATGCGAGGCCCAATCTGGAGCGGTTTCGCGCGTGGGCGGCGGGGGTGAGGGATGAATGGGACGAGGCGGCAGCTGCGACTTCATCGACTCAAATGTCGCTGCCTCACGGAAATTGAGCGGCGCATCAGGCGCATGAACGATCGAGGTGCCGTGATTTGAGGTCCGACCATCCAAAGACCCAAATCGACCGGCGTGCTCGAGGTCAAACTCAGGTGAAAGAATTTCGGAGCGCGCGAGGGTGCTTTTGACCTGAAAGACTGAATGGGGACCTTGCGTTAAGTTTCGCGTGCCAGCATCGCAGAAATATTTGTGCTGCTTGGTGGGTTTTCTCACATCACGTTGTGAACGATTACGAGCGAGTTTTTGCCGATCTGCTGCGGCATCGCAAGATGTGTAAGTAAGACAAATCGAATTCGGTCGCAGTAAGCGCCATCGTCGCTGCGAAGGCATCAGCATCTTCGGCGCTCGACAGGGGAGCGGTAAACCTTTGAAAGATGCCGTGTATGATCGTGAGTCGCTCATCAGATCAAAAAGGGGCAAGAACGTGCATGAGACCGGGCGGCCCAAGTCCCAGGGCGCGTGACAGAACGCTTCCGTTGAGATCAAATGGCTTCAGGAGTTTCCCAACGCCGCTATTGGGATCCTGTCTCTCGCGCCGCTTGCGCCCATCGCAGTAGTTGAGACCCTATTTTTTTGGATGTCCCGGCGGCTGATCGGCACGCTGGATGGCATTATGCGGCTCTGTAAGGCATGCCTGTATCAACGCGTTCGGAATCCTGCGCAACCGACCAGAAATCGATGGATTTCGGCGCAATTTGCGTTCTCGCTTAGCAATATCGTAGAGCTCTTCCGTTTAAAAAGATTTATCTACGCAGGGAGATTGCAAATGAAGGTCGGGGTTCCCAAGGAAATCAAGGCGCACTAATATCGCGTGGGCCTAACTCCTGGGACTGTGCGCGAGTATGTGGCTGCGGGCCACAGTGTCGTCGTAGAGACCGATGCCGGGGGAGGCATTGGCGCAACAGACGACAATTACCGCAAGGCTGGCGCAACGATCCTGGACTCCGCGCACGAGGTGTTTGCATCGAGCGAGATGATCGTAAAGGTGAAGGAACCTCAGCCGTCCGAATGGACGCAATTGCGTGAGAACCAAATCCTGTTTACCTATCTGCATCTGGCGCCAGACCCGGAGCAGGCGAAGGGTCTCCTAAACTCTGAGTGCACCGCAATCGCCTACGAGACCGTGACGGATGCGCATGGCGGCCTTCCGCTGCTGGCGCCGATGAGTGAGGTCGCGGGCAGACTTGCGATCGAAGCGGCAGGTAGCGCCCTGAAGCGGTATACAGGGGGGCGCGGACTGCTGATAGGGGGTGTGCCCGGTGTACAGCCGGCCCGTATCGTCGTGATTGGAGGCGGCGTTGTTGGCACGCATGCGGCTCGCATGGCGGTCGGCTTGGGTGGCGAGGTCTCCATCATTGACCGATCGATACCTCGACTTCGCGAACTTGACGAGCTATTCGGCGGTCGCGTTCGAACCAGGTTTTCGACGATTGACTCCGTGGAGGATGAGGTCCTGGCGGCCGACGTGGTCATTGGTGCGGTGCTCGTTGCCGGAGCGAGCGCGCCAAAACTGGTCAGCCGTGGCATGTTGAGCTCGATGCGCAAAGGTGCGGTGATCGTCGATGTCGCTATCGATCAGGGTGGATGCTTCGAGACATCTCACCCGACGACCCACGCTGACTGACCCAACTTACGAGGTAGACGGCGTCATTCACTACTGTGTGGCTAATATGCCCGGAGCCGTCCCGCTCACCTCAAGCCAGGCGTTGAACAACGCCACGCTGCCATTCGGTTTGGCTCTGGCCAATAAAGGCTTTTCCTCCGTACGCGAAAATCCGCACCTTCGCGCGGGCCTCAACGTCCATCGAGGCCGGCTAACTTATAGGGCCGTCGCCGAGAGTCTCGGTCTGCCCTTCTCACCGATCGATCAGGCTGCGGCCTGATCCCAGGGGCCCCAGGCGGGGCGTTTCCTCCCTGACTTGGGCCACTTCACTCGGAGTGGCCCATTTTTTTGAAAGGCTCGCATCCATTCCTGCCTGCGTCCCAATCTGGTAGCGGTTAGCCCCGTCAGTCAAATAATCTAAGCCATTGATATTGCGTTAATAGTCTCTTGGCGCTCGGTCCCAAATTGATCCCCAAGCGTGTCAGTGCACGGCTAAGCGATGTTTGCGAATTCCGACGATCCGCCTGAAGCGATCTGGAGTTCGGCACCCATTTACATTCCCAGCCGGTCGGCTGGGGGCTGATTGCCCTCGGTCCGCGAGCTCACCGATAGCCTGCAGATTACTCTTGTTCCGCTTTTTCGATCAGCGTTTCAGTAATACGCCGCGACCGATGCGGATTGCCGCTCCGAACTGTTAATGAAGAGCATGAGCAACTCTTTTCCGGGTTCACGGTAGGCCACAAGACTTAAACTCGCCTGTTGCTTTGTGTCGGTGGCGTGCAACGTCGCCGCTGAACTCTCCTTCGAAAATCGGCGAAATGTTGCGTGCTGTTTGATGGCATTCATTCACTCGCCTCCGCTGAAAGCCTTCGATCTTGACGATCGGCACGTCGCCTAAGCGGCCCAGAGCCGATATACATAAGGTGCGCTCTCGAAGTGACGCTGATCCCGCGAAGCACCTCTCGAAGAGGGAAGTACCGCATCGAAATCAAGCGTCGATGCCGACTGTAGAGTCTGCGACACACTGTCGAAGCGGTGACATTCGACAGAAAATAACGGAGGTAAACCAAGCCTCCGTAGTGTGGCACGAGACTTGAAACAAAGAAGCCGTCCCGCATTTTCTGCCCATGGAATCGCAGTGATGACTTACAAGATAATCGCGTCCCAATGCACCGGCTGCGGAGCATGCGAGTTCGAATGTCCCAACGCCGCAATCAGCCTCAAGAACGATGTGTATGTGATCAATCCGACGAAGTGCACCCAATGCGAGGGACATTTCGACGCGCCACAATGCGCCGTTGTCTGCCCAGTCCCCGGCACCTGCGCGCCGGGATAGACGTGCAGCCGTTTGGCGGCACCGCGGTACGTGTGAGGATTGAGACGCTATTGGCGGCCAGTTCAGTGGTGGGTCGCCTGATCGGAACGCTTCCAGGCGCCGACCTGGTTGTGACTTGCGCGATATCCTTCGTGGCAAAGGAAACCCGCCGCAGCGTCGCCGGAACGGGTCAAAATGGTTCTCGCACGGGTGGAGCAGGCGATGTAGCTCTTCTTGAGACCGTTGAGCGCGTCCGGCGCATCGACGTCGACCAGTATCGATATGGGTTTGAGACGCTGATCGAGTCTGACAAGGCCCCCAAGGGGTTGTCGGAAGAGACCGTCCGCTTCATCTCCACGAAAACGAAGCCCGCCTGGATGCTGGAGTGGCGCCTGGAGGCGTCTCGAAGATCTCCGAGGATGTGTTGTTCTACTGCATCCAACGCGGGCTATACCAGGAGGAAGCCATTGGCCTCGTCGTCAACGGCTTCGCCAGGGATGTATTACAGAAATTACCGAGAAATCACTTGCGGGCTCAATCTCACCGTCAATCCGGGCGAGGTGCACGCGATCATGGGGCCGAACGGCTCCGGCAAGTCGACGCTGTCACACTTCATCGCAGGCAAGCCGGGCTATGAGATAACTTCCGGCCAAATCCTTTTGAAGGGCGAAGACCTGCTCGCGATGGAGCCGGACAAGCGCGTCGCCAATGGCGTATTTCTCGCCCTCCAATACCCCATAGAAATTCCAGGCGTCACCACGATGAACTTCCTGCGCGCGGCGCTCAACGCTTAGCGCAAGGCACGCGGCAAAGAGGAACTGTCCACGCCCGCAAGGTCGCCAAATCTCATAAGATTCGGCAGGAGACGCTGAAGCGAGGCGTCAATGTCGGTTTTTTCGGCGGTGAATAGAAGCGCAACGAGATCATGCAGATGGCCCTTCTCGAGCCAAGTCTGTGCCTCCTGGACGAAATCGATTCCGGTCTCGATATCGATGCGCTGCGCATTGCGGCCGACGGCGTCAAGAAGCTGCGCTTCGCCCAAGCGTGCGATGGTCGTGATCATCCATTATCAGCGGCTTCTGAACTATATCGTGCCGGATGTGGTGCACGTGATGTCTAAACGACGCGTTATGGAGAGCGGCGACAAGCAGCTCGCCCTGGAGCTCGCGTCTCCGGCCACGCCCAGTTCGAGGGGGGGCGCCTGACGGCGCAAGAAATCTTTGGGATGAATTTGGATCTGACTAAGACGGACCCTGCAGTCACGACAGGCAACATCTTCGCGGCCGCTCGAGAACGACTGCCCGGCGCTGGCCGCGTAGCTGAAATCCGCGCGACGCTTTCGAGGCCTACAAACGTGCCGCGTTGCCGCATTCACGCATCGAGGATTGGAAATACACGGATCCGCGCATGCTGATGCCCGACGTGCTGCCGCTGGCCGCGCACCCAATGCGGCTTCGCTGGAGCGGGCAAAGACTGCGGTCGAGCGGGCGGCAGTCGAGGAGGCAATCAAGCTAGTGCTGGTCGATGGCATATTCGTACCTAGCCTATCTGATGCCGCCAAGCTCGGAAAGAAAGTCGATCTACGGACGCTAAAGTCGATCTGCGGACGCTGCACGCAGTTCTGGAGAACCCGGCGAATGGCGCGATGGCCAATCTTGTATTGTCGACTACAAGTGACGCGATGGTCTCACTTAATTCCGCGATGGCGACTGACGGTGTGGTGATTACGATCGCCGACCATGAGCGATGAGACGTCCGATCCAAATCATTCACGTTGCGCCCGGATCCGCGGCATCCAGCTTTACGCGCTGCTATCTGCACCTCGGGAATGGTGCGCACGCGAGCGTGGTAGAAAATTTTATCGCGGCCGACAGCACATGTGGCCATCGAGCCAACGATGCAATAATCGTCCTGGTTGGCAATCAGGCAGCCCTCTCATATCTTCGCATGGGAGCCGACGCGGCTGACGCCGTAAACGTCTCGTCCGGAATCATCGTAGTCAGTGCCAAGGCGAAACTCAATCTATTCAACATGACCCACGGTGGCGCCGTCAGTCGCTATCAAGTATTTGTCACATTGGCAGGTGAGGGGGCTGAACTCTCCGTCAACGGGCTCAACCTGCTCAAGCACACGCAGCACGCAGATGCCACACTCGTGGTCGACCACGCCTTTCCGCATTGCACCAGCCGGAACAATTTTCACGCCGTCGTCGATGACGACGGCCGCTCCGTGTTCCAGCGCCGAATCATCGTTCGCCCCCACGCGCGAAAGACCGACGCCAAGCTGACGACGCGCGCGCTGCTCTTGTCAGACCAATCCGAGGCCGACAATAAGCCCGAGTTCGAAATCTTTGCCGACGACGTGAGCTGCGCGCACGGCGCGACATCAGGCGCGCTGGACGAGAATCTGCTATTCTATCTGCGCGCTCGAGGTATATCCGAGAGAGATTCGCAGGCGCTATTGATTAAAGCGTTCCTCGCCGAGGGGATCGCAGATGGCAAATTGCGCGATATTGCGACGGCGCAAACTGAGGGCTGGCTCGAGGCGCGGCGATGAAAAGGATACGCTCGACTGGGTGGGGAGCTGTCTGCGCTTGCTCTGATGTCCGTGGCAAGCCGCTAGTTCACCTCGATAACACCGCAGCTGCGCAAAATTTGCAAGACGGTGGTCGATCGGACAAACTAAGCCTGCGCGTGCGAATATGCCAGTGGTACGTGGCCGCCTGCACTCACTCGAGAGCGCTGCGACAGTGGCCTATGGGGGGCGTGGCAAGGTGGTACAATTCGCGCGACTTCTGGCGTACCAAGATGGTCAGGATCACGCCTGTCTAACGTGCTCGGCACCGTCCCGCCCGCATAGATGTGGTGAGCACCGCGCGTGCTCGCCGCACCCCCTGCCGCTCGGTGGTTCGCAGGCAAGCGCCTATCTGGAATATCGTTGTACGCGACATTGATCCCGATTTTTATGTGATGACGGGCCAATTGTATGGTCCAACAGGCATCGATGTACCCTTACGGTAAGTATGCAGTTCTGACGTCGATGCCGGCTTAACAGGGGCGGTGAGACGATCCGTGAGGTCTCGCTTTGACGCGTCAGCTATGCTGGTCCCCCGTAGCGCCGGGCTAGGTGCGCAGCCGATGTGGAGGTGATGCGGTTGGGCGCTGTTGCGGACTACATCAACTCTATGGGCAAGGCAAAGATACGCAAACCCGAAGGCGCGCGGCTCGCCTACGGAGAGCTCGGCGGCTTCAGCCCGCTACGCATGATCGGGACGACGGTTGTAGGACGCGCTGGGAACTTGGCTCATGCCGCCCTGTCTCTGGTTCTCTTCGTTATGCGCGCCATCCAGCTCGGTCCGCCAGGTACCCACTACCGTAGAGAATTGCCGTGCAGCTCATAGCGTGGACCGCGCTTGTTCTGTTTCTAACATGGCGAACGGGGACTGATCTGCACGAGGCGAAACTGTCGCATTCACAACAACATTCGGTCGCTTCACGCGCTAACTGATTCCAAATCCGCTCGTTTCTGCGTTCACTCGGCGCTGGCATGCTCGTTGCAAAAGGCTTGACCGACTGCTCCCCATTCCAACAGGAAAGCTTCGAAGGACATCAGCATGAGCCTCGTAACGACCCAGAGCGCAGCGGAAATCAGAGCGCGAAACAAGGAGCTGATTGAGGAGACATTGAAAGTCTATCCGGAGAAGACCGCGAAGCGGCGCGCCAAGCACCTGAATGTTCACGAGTCGGGCAAATCGGACTGCGGGGTCAAGTCCAACCTAAAATCAATACCCGGCGTGATGACGATTCGGGGGTGCGCCTACGCGGGTTCCAAGGGCGTGGTCTGGGGACCTATCAAGGACATGGTCCATATCAGCCACGGCCCGGTCGGTTGTGGCCAGTATTCGTGGGGCTCGCGGCGCAATTATTACGTCGGCACCACGGGAATAGATACGTTCGTGACCTTACAGCTAACCTCCGATTTTCAGGAAAAGGATATCGTGTTCGGTGGGGACAAGAAGCTCATCAAACTCATTGACGAAATCCAGGAGCTGTTCCCGCTCAACAATGGCATCACCATCCAGTCGGAATGTCCGATCGGCCTGATCGGCGATGACATTGAGGCGGTGTCTAGAGCGAAATCTAATGAATATGACGGAAAGACCATCGTTCCGGTCCGTTGCGAAGGTTTTCGTGGCGTGTCGCAATCGCTCGGCCACCATATTGCCAACGACGCGGTGCGCGATTGGATTTTCGACAAGAATGGGCCCGACAGCAAGCCGGAGTTCGAGTCGACGCCTTATGATGTCGCGATCATCGGCGACTACAATATTGGCGGCGATGCTTGGTCGTCTCGGATTTTGCTGGAGGAAATGGGGCTACGCGTGATTGCGCAATGGTCCGGCGACGGATCACTGGCCGAGCTGGAGGCAACGCCCAAGGCAAAGCTTAACATTCTGCATTGCTACCGCTCGATGAACTACATCTCGCGCCACATGGAAGAGAAGTTCGGCATTCCCTGGTGCGAATACAATTTCTTCGGACCATCGAAGATCGCGGAATCGTTGCGCAAGATTGCGAGCTTTTTCGATGACAAAATCAAAGAGGGCGCCGAGCGGGTGATCGAGAAATACCAGCCGCTGGTAAATGCGGTGATCGCGAAATATCGGCCGCGCCTCCAAGGCAAGACTGTGATGTTGTTCGTCGGCGGACTGCGGCCTCGTCATGTGATCGGCGCGTATGAGGACCTCGGAATGGAAGTTATCGGCACTGGATATGAGTTCGGTCACAACGACGATTATCAGCGCACCGCCCAGCATTACGTGAAGGACAGCACGCTCATCTACGACGACCTCAATGGCTACGAGTTTGAGCGCTTCGTAGAGAAGCTCCAACCCGACCTGGTCGGGTCAGGTATCAAGGAAAAATACGTGTTCCAGAAGATGGGTGTGCCGTTCAGGCAAATGCACTCCTGGGACTATTCCGGTCCATATCACGGCTATGACGGTTTTGCGATCTTCGCGCGCGATATGGACATGGCCGTTAATTCACCAATCTGGAAGAAGGTGAAGGCGCCTTGGAAGGATGTCCCGAAGCCGAAGCTCTTAGCCGCAGAATGACGCAAGTAGGTGCGCTCTCAGCCGAGAGCCGTCGTCCACAGTAATCAAAACTATATCTAAAAGGGTGTTGCCAATGGCGCAGAGTGCAGAACACGTGCTCGATCACTTCGAACTGTTCCGCGGTCCGGAGTACCAGCAGATGCTGGCCAAAAAGAAAGCGTTCGAGAATCCCCGCGATCCGGCAGAGGTTGAACGCGTAAAAGAATGGACAAAAACGCTAGAGTATCGCGAAAAGAATTTTGCGAGGGAAGCGTTGACGATAAACCCGGCCAAGGCCTGCCAACCACTGGGCGCCGTATTCGCCTCAGTTGGTTTCGAGGGCACGCTGCCATTCGTGCACGGCTCTCAAGGCTGTGTCGCCTATTACCGCAGCCATCTGTCGCGGCACTTCAAGGAGCCGAGCTCGTGCGTCTCCTCTTCGATGACAGAGGACGCAGCGGTATTCGGCGGCCTTAACAACATGGTCGACGGGCTCGCCAACAGCTACAACATGTACAAGCCGAAGATGATTGCGGTCTCCACCACCTGTATGGCCGAGGTGATCGGGGACGACCTCAATGCCTTCATCAAGACGTCTAAGGAAAAGGGGGCTGTTCCGGCGGATTTCGACGTGCCATTTGCGCATACTCCGGCGTTCGTCGGCAGCCACATCACCGGCTATGACAATGCGCTCAAGGGCATCCTGGAGCATTTTTGGGACGGGAAGGCAGGAACAGCCCCGAAGCTTGAGCGCAAACCGAATGACAAGGTCAACTTCATTGGCGGCTTCGACGGCTATACCGTCGGCAATCTTCGTGAGATCAAACGCATCTTGGAATTAATGGGCGTCGAATATACCATCCTCGCCGACAATTCCGAAGTGTTTGATACACCGACAGACGGCGAGTTTCGGATGTATGACGGTGGCACTACACTCGACGAGGCCGCGAACGCGGTTCACGCCAAGGGGACGATCTCTATGCAACAGTGGTCCACGGAAAAAACGCTTCCGTTCATCGCCGACCATGGCCAAGATGTTCTAGCTTTCAATTACCCTATGGGCGTATCCGCAACGGATGACTTCCTGATGGCATTGTCGCTTCTCAGCGGCAAAGGCATCCCGGAAGAACTAGCGCGAGAGCGCGGCCGCTTGGTCGATGCGATGACTGACTCCAGCGCGCACATCCATGGCAAAAAATTCGCCATCTATGGCGATCCAGATCTCTGCTACGGGTTGGCCGCCTTCCTGCTCGAGCTCGGCGCCGAACCGATCCATGTGCTGTCTACAAACGGCAATAAGGCTTGGGAGGAGAAAACAAAGGCGCTATTGGCCGGCTCGACGTTTGGGCAGGACTGCAATGTGTATCCGGGGCGAGACCTTTGGCACATGCGCTCGCTCTTGTTCACCGAGCCTGTCGATTACCTGATTGGCAACACCTATGGCAAGTATTTGGAACGAGACACCGGCACGCCGCTGATTCGTATCGGCTTTCCTGTGTTTGATCGCCATCACCATCACCGTTCTCCAGTATGGGGCTATCAAGGCGGCATGAATGTGCTGGTGAAGATTCTCGACAAGATCTTCGACGAGATCGACAAGAAGACCAGCCTTCTCGGCAAGACCGACTATAGCTTTGACATCATTCGTTGATGGCGAACGATGCGGGTGTCATCGCCGGTTAGATCGGCGATGACACAACCCATGACGGATCGATTCTTTTGTAGATCGCTTCAGTTGACAGGAGAGGCGGATGAGTTCGCTACGGGCCACGGTCCGGAACATTTTCAACGAGCCGGGCTGCGCCAAGAATGGCAGCAAGCCGGAGAGTGAGCGCAAGAAGGGTTGTACCAAGCAGCTACAGCCGGGTGGCGCCGCCGGAGGTTGCGCTTTTGACGGCGCCAAGATAGCGCTGCAGCCGTTTACCGACGTCGCTCACTTGGTGCATGGTCCGATCGCTTGCGAAGGCAATTCGTGGGACAGTCGCAGTGCGGCGTCATCGGGCTCGAACCTGTGGCGCACGGCATTCACGACGGATATGAACGAAACGGATATCGTATTCGGGGGCGAAAAACGACTCTACAAGGCGATTAAGCAGATAATCGACAAATACGACCCGCCTGCCATCTTCGTCTACCAGACTTGCGTGCCAGCCATGATAGGCGACGATATCGACGCCGTCTGTAAGGCGGCTGCGGGAAAGTTTGGCAAACCGGTGATCCCCGTCAATTCGCCGGGGTTCGTCGGTTCAAAGAACCTCGGCAGCAAGCTCGCCGGCGAGGCCTTGCTCGAACATGTCATCGGAACCCAAGAGCCGGACGACACCACGGCTTACGACATCAATCTGATTGGGGAATACAATCTGTCCGGCGAGCTCTGGCAGATTAAACCTCTGTTTGAGGAACTTGGTATTCGCATCCTCTCCTGCATCTCAGGCGATGGCAAGTATCGCGAAGTCGCCTCGTCACACCGGGCCCGTGCCGCCATGATGGTGTGTTCAAAGTCTTTGATCAATGTCGCGCGTAAGATGGAGGAGCGATATGAGATCCCGTTTTTCGAAGGCTCGTTCTACGGCATTCAGGACTCCAGCGACTCTCTGCGAGAGATCGCACGACTGCTGGTGGGGCGCGGTGCACCCGATCATTTGATCGAGCGCACAGAGTCGGTGATCGCACGCGAGGAAGCGCGCGCTTGGACTGCAATCGAGCCATACAAGGCACGTTTCAACGGCAAGAAGGTCTTGTTGATTACCGGCGGCGTCAAGTCCTGGTCGGTCGTTGCCGCGCTACAGGAAGCCGGACTGGAATTGGTTGGGACCAGCGTAAAGAAGTCCACCAAGGAGGACAAAGATCGCATCAAGCAGCTTATGGGGCAGGATGCGCACATGATCGAGGACATGCCACCGCGAGAGATGTACAGAATACTGAAAGACGCGAAAGCGGACATCATGCTCTCGGGCGGTAAGTCGCAGTTCGTCGCGCTGAAAACGGCGACGCCCTGGCTCGACATCAACCAGGAGCGTTGCCACGCCTACATGGGCTACGTCGGAATGGTCAAGCTCGTCGAGGAGATTGACAAATCTCTGTCCAATCCGATGTGGGAGCAACTTCGCCGACCGACGCCCTGGAACGCCTTGGCGAGAGCGATGGTGAAGGTGCGCTCGCAGGCCATCGCTAGCATCTCCGACGAAGCGATCGGCGAGACGGCCCGCCGGGCCAAGAAGATCTGCGTCTGCAACACAGTTGATCTCGGCACAATCGAGGACGCGACTTGTTCACATGGTCTAACGAGCGTTGAAGCAGTCAGACAGCACACCAATGAGGCCGGTGGTTGCTGCAGCAGACGGATCGAGAATATTCTTCGTTCGCCGCCTGCCATGTTTCAGGCGGCGGAATAGGGGATGTCATGGCTATCCTCATGACGCCGAAGAAGGCTTGCGCCGTCAACCCGCTGAAGATGAGCCAGCCGATTGGCGGGGCATTCGCCTTCATGGGGCTGCGCGGGGCGATGCCGATTCTACACGGCCCTCAAGGGTGCACGTCCTTCGGGCTCACACTGTTTGTGCGGCATTTCAAGGAGGCGGTTCCCTTGCAGACCACGGCGATGACCGAGGTCACGACCGTACTCGGCGGCTACGAAAACCTCGATCAGGCTATACTTAATATCTTCAACCGCGCCAAACCAGAGATAATCGGTATCTGCTCGACGGGTGTAACGGAAACCAATGGCGACGATGTTGACGCCTACATTAAGCTTGTTCGCGAGAAGCATCCCCAACTCGCCAGATTGCCTCTGGTCTATGTATCGACGCCCGATTTCAAGGACGCGTTCCAGGATGGCTGGGAGAGGGCTGTTGCGCGGATGGTCGAGGTGCTAGTTGAGACGCCTTCGGTCGAGGCGCCGCGTGATCCAGCGCGGGTGAACGTTCTTCCTGGATGTCACCTGACGCCGGGTGATCTGGATGAGCTCCGAAACATCCTTGAAGATTTCGGCTTGCAGCCATCCTTCCTACCTGACGTTGCTGGATCGCTCGATGGGCATATCCCCGATGAGTTCACACCGACGACGATCGGCGGCATCGGGGTCGACGAAGTCGCGGCCATGGGCCGGGCAGGCTGGACTATTGCCATCGGTTCGCAGATGCGGCGAGCTGCAGAGGCAATGCAGGCCAAGACTGGCGTGCCATTTCGACTCTTTGAGCGACTGTGTGGTCTTATTCCCAACGATGAATTCATCGCCTTTCTGAGCGAGATCAGCGGCCGTTCAGTGCCGGCAAAATATCGGCGTCAGCGCGGGCAGCTCGCTGACGCGATGCTGGACGGGCATTTTCTTATCGGTGGTCGCAGGCTTGCAATAGGAGCCGAGCCGGACCTCTTGTTCGACCTGTCGAGCATGCTGCACGATATGGGCGTTCACGTGATCGCGGCCGTGACGACCACGCACTCGCCGGTGCTGGAGCGGGTCGAGACGCAGGAGGTGCTGATCGGCGACCTCGAGGATCTAGGAGAGCTGGCCAAGAACAAGAATTGCGATCTGCTCATCACGCATTCTCATGGCCGGCAAGCGGCGGCGCAGCTGAAAATTCCGTTCTATCGGGCCGGCTTTCCGATGTTCGATAGGGTAGGCGCAGGACACCATATATCGGTCGGCTATCGGGGCACGCGCGATCTGATCTTCGCCATCGCGAATCTCGTGATCGCGGACCGCGAGCAGAATCATAGGCCTACGCCAGATACTTGGCGGGACTCGAAACTGCTCTCGAGGACCGGGCGAACAGAGAGGTCAGTTGCATGAAAGTGGCGTTCGCTACCCAAGACTTGCAGCGTGTCGACGCGCATTTTGGTTGGGCCAGAAATATCGCAATCTATGACGTCGGGTCGGAGGGGTACGTATTTCTGAACGTCGTGGAATTTCAAGGCGATCTCAAGGAGGACGGCGACGAGGACAAGATCGTGCCGAAAATCGCGGCGATCAAAGGCTGCGCCATCCTCTATGTCGCAGCCATCGGAGGTTCCGCTGCCGCGCGGGTGGTAGCCAACAAGATCCATCCGATCAAAGTGAGCAAGCCTGAGAACATCCTGGTGCTGCTCGAAAGACTCAAGCGCGTACTGAAGGGAACGCCACCCCCCTGGCTACGCAAAGCCTTGGCTAAAGATCAAAAGCGCACTGATTTCGACGAGTGAGGATGACATAGTGGAGGCCGCAGACATAGTGCAACGAAACGGCGCGCTCGATGCGCCGATCGTCAAAGAGCTGGTCAAGCTTTGGCGCGCCCAAGCTTCGCATGGGACTTGGCAGAACAGGAGCGATATCGACCTGCTCGAACCTTATATCTTGCATAGGGAGAAACGACGCGAACTTCCGATCGTCGGCGATCCGGATCCCAATACGATCCAGCGGCTCGAAGTGTTCTTTAACGCGGTCTCGCTTTCGATCGAGAGGGCGACCGCGGTGATGATCCAGCCGGTGTTGACGATGCATCGTGAAGGCTTTGGTCGCATAGTGCTGATCGGCGGCCGGCTGATTGTAGTGAACAAGCAGCTACGCGATGTGCATCGCTTTGGCTTCGATAGTCTCGCAAAGCTTGCGAGCGAGGGTGACAAATATGTCAGGGAAGGCGAAAACATGATCAGGAAATTTCCCGACGTAGCGAATTATTGAGGATGCCTCATGAATGATCGTGAAGGACTGAAAGAAGACTTGAAGAAGCTTTCGGCAAGAGCGACGCAGGCCAAAATGGATCTACACGATCTCTCGGAGGAATTGCCCGTCAATTGGTCCTCGATCATGGCGGTGGCGCAGAAGGCGCATGATGCCTTCGATGAACTCGAGCGCAAGAGACGGGAACTAGATCAGCTGGAAGAGCCTAAAGGTCTTCAATCATGTCAGTTGTAGCGCGTGATGGTCGCCGTTGGACGCCGGACTACCTGAACTCAATTGATGCCAAGAAGTGCATCGGCTGCGGCCGCTGTTTTAAGGTATGTGGTCGTGATGTCATGACGCTGAAGGGGATCAGCGAGGAGGGCGAACTTGTCGATCTCGACGATGACGAGGACGATGAGATTGAGAAGAAGATGATGGTTATAAGTGACCAAGGCGCATGCATCGGCTGCGGTGCATGTGCCAGGGTTTGCCCGGCCAATTGTCAAACTCACGTTTCGGCAGAAGCGAAGGCGGTGTGAAGGGCGCCTAAATCCAAGAGCAGTTCCTGTCGACGTCTACCTCATTCCGGCCAATTGTCTTCGGCAATATCGTTGTCCCGCTGATCTCCAATGAGAGTGTGCCTGCCTCCTGCGTTTTCGCGATCGGGATCGAGCAGCCGTCCCATGGATCTGCGAGCAGATGGGGCAGGGAGAGTTGTCAGAGCGTGGCAGCTAGCTCGCCTATTAGTGGCGTGGACGCGCGGCCAGCCATAGCCGGATGGATGCGAGTTGGACGAAGGCAAGGTAGTCTCCCGCAAGCCTGTCGTAACGCGTCGCCACACGACGACATTGTTTGATCCTGTTGAAGAACCGTTCGACCTGGTTGCGAGCGCGATAAAGGTGATCGGATTGCTGCGATTGCTTTTCGCGGGGATGTTGGCCTACGCCCCCTTTTTCATGGCCAGCTCTCTTATCCGGTCGGCGTCATAGCCACGGTCGGCAAGCAGCATTGACCCGCGCTTCAGGCGAGAGAGCAGTTTTCCGGCAAGTCGAACGTCGTGGGTCTTGCCGGGGCTCAACGCCAACCGTACCGGCAAACCATTGCTCGACGACCGCGTGGATTTTACTCGTCAAGCCGCCGCGTGACGTTCCCATCGATTGGCGCCGATTCCTGGTGATGTAGGCTCCATGCTGATGCACGCAGGACACGTCGGTCGTTCACCCGAGGAACGCCACGCGGCTTGTTAGGCAGCATCGGCCTTATGGCAATCCATTCATCGTCGGCGAGTTCGTAGCGCATGGTTCGAGCCCCCTGTTTGGGAGTTTGAATCACGGGCCGGCCTACTGCAACGCCTCTGGCTGGGCCCCGGTTCGGCGCTTACGGGCAGAAGCGAACATCAACCTGCCGACAATCCCTGATGAACGTCGAAAATGACCCAAACCTGACATCACTTAACCCATCAAATCCGCAAGAGTCCGAGTTCGTATTCAAAAAGGCTCATCGTACGGCAACCCTTGCGAGGCTCTTCGGTCCTGCCGATGAGGCGCTATTATAGCTATAAGCTGACAAAAGTATGGGTCTTCTAGA
>NZ_LGHM01000162.1 GCF_001908185.1 Bradyrhizobium sp. AS23.2 | reverse complement strand
CCCCGTTCGACGACGGCGCGGGCGACGCGCGGCCGGGCGCCATGGCGGGTCTCGATGAAGCCTTCAGCGGCGAGCTGTTCATAGGCGACGGTGACGGTGGAGCGTGCCACGCCCATCTCGCCGGCCAGGGCGCGCGAGGACGGCAGCAACCCGTCCGTTCCGTATACACGCGCGATGATCTGCTCTTTGAGAGCCTCGTAGATCTGGCGTGCACCCATGCGGCCGGCGCGGCGTTCCGGGCGTGTTTTCATCTGGATCATCCGCCGTTCGAGAAGGAGCGTTCTCTCATGCTCGTGATCAGTACGCAGTGAAGGCGGCGTTGTATACCTTCATTCCAGAGGCGCCGGCTTCAATCCGGGTCCGGCTGCCCGGCACGAGAGAAGCCAAGATCGGAGATCGCGATGGACGATCAGGCGAAGCTGGCTGCCCTGCAGCGCCATTGGGACGCTTCGGACGCGAACGATTTCGAGGCGGAGCACGACATCTATCGCGAGGATGCGGTGCTCGACTATCCGCAGTCGGGCGAGCGCATCCGCGGCCGCAGGAACATCCAGGAGAGCCGCTTCGTGCAGCCGAACAGGAAGCGCTTCACGGTTCGGCGGATCGTCGGCGGCGGCGACCTCTGGGTGAGCGAGTTCGTCCTGTCCTATGACGGGGTACCGTCCTACGTGGTCAGCATCATGGAATTCCGCGAGGGAATGGTCGCGCACGAAACGCAATATTTCGGCGACCGGTTCGACCCGGCACCGTCGCGTGCACATCTTGTCGAGCGCGTGGGATAGGATACGCGCTCCGCTTCGTCATTGCGACGTTGATGCAGTGGTACGGCAAGCTACTGTCCCGTGCCCCGGACGCAGCGCAGCGCTCCTTAGCGGTGCGCTGCAGAGCCGGGGCCCATGCAGCAGCGAACCGCGTGGCCTTCTGGGTCCCGGCTCTGCGCCGCAACGCCATAAGCGCGTGTACGCGCGTCTTCGACGCGCTATGCGCGTTGCAGCGCGTCCGGGACACGAGAGCACGGCATGGAATCGATGCGGCGGCTGGTCGCAGGTTCGCGCCTTGATTCCGACAGACGGCGCTTTATGTCTGGAGAGAACAACAATCCGGGCCCCTCTGGCGAGGCCGTCGGCAATGCCGGCAAACCTCGCGATGTCGGATGACCTGTCCCGCGCGAATGCGATGGATCGGCCGATCGTCGGGCCTTCTGAGTTCCCTCCGACCCAATCGTCCCCATCGCAGCTCCGCGCGGCCATTTCGCAAGATTGAGGAGCAACGATGCCTGACGCAGCCACTTCAAATCCGATCGAGATCACCGAACCGTCCAGCCTCAATGAGCAGGCTGCGGTCGCGCTCGTCATTGCCGGCGCGCTCGTCGCGGTGGCTGACCGGCGCGTCTCGCCGGTCGAGCGCGACGAGGTGATCCGTTTCATCAGGGGTCGCGGATTGGCGCCGCACATCGGAGACAACAGGCTGTTTGCGATGTTCGACGAGTTCGCCGAGCGGCTCGAGGAGCCGGACTTTGCCAACGTGGTGATCAATACGCTACGGCCGGTCTCGGATCTGCCGCTCGCAGCGCATCTGATGGAGCTATCGGAGCGCGTTGCGGCCGCGGACGAGGACATTCACCCGCACGAAGTGCAGGCGATCAAGCTGTTGCGCCTGCTGACGCTGGTGTTGCCGCGCGCAAAGCAGGTCGGGCCGAGTCCGACAAGCGCCGCCTCAAAGGAGTGCGCATGAGCGCAGCTTCGGACGAGCGCACGACGGGGACCGGGGACGCCACCAGCCAGATGGCGGGTGGTGACCCGCGCATCGACAAGCTCGTCCATCGCCTGCCGCCGCGCATGGAGGGCGCCGTCTCCTATCTGCTCAAGCCGTCAAGCCGCTGGGTGAGGATCCCCTCGGGCGCGCTGCTCGTCGTCGGCGGCGTGTTCTCCTTCCTGCCGGTGCTCGGCGTCTGGATGCTGCCGCTCGGTCTGGCATTGCTTGCAGAAGACGTGCCCGCGCTGCGCTCCTCGCGCTCGAAGGTCCTGGATTGGGTCGAGCGGAAGAAGCCGCAATGGCTCGATCCGTCCGCAGCCAAAAATGATCAATCATGATTGAATTCATCACCGCCGACGCGCTGTCCGCGCTGCTCCAGGTCGTCCTCATCGACCTTGTGCTCGCCGGCGACAATGCCGTCGTCATCGGCCTTGCCGCCGCCGGCCTGCCGGCCGAGCAGCGCCGGCGCGCCATCGTCGTCGGCATCGTCGCGGCCACCGCGCTGCGCATCGTCTTTGCCGGCGTCGCGACCCAGCTCCTGCAAGTCATCGGCCTGTTGCTCGCCGGCGGCGTGCTGCTGCTCTGGGTGTGCTGGAAGATGTGGCGCGAGCTGCGTGAGCAGGCCGCGCCCTCCAGCCAGCTCGCGTTCAGCCATGGCGGCGGCGGAAATGCTGCTCCCGCGCCGCGCAAGACCTTTGGCCAGGCCGCGGCACAGATCGTCGCCGCTGACGTCTCGATGTCGCTCGACAACGTGCTCGCGGTCGCGGGTGCCGCGCGCGAGCATCCCTACATCCTTGCCTTCGGCCTCTTGCTGTCGGTCTCGCTGATGGGCGTTGCCGCGGACCTGCTCGGCCGCGTGCTGCAGAAGCAGCGCTGGATCGCCTATGTCGGCCTTGCCATCATCGTTTACGTCGCCTTCGAGATGATCTATCGCGGCTCGCTCGAGCTCGCGCCTGTTATCGCGAGTCTCTGAGGCGACAATTCTTGTCTGCAATCCGGAGAGACCAATGACGTCTGAATCCAAAGCACCTTCGGCGCGCACCGCGGCGGGACCGCAAATCGGCCCGTTTGCCCAACTCATCTTTGGCTCGCGCTGGCTGCAACTACCGCTTTATGTCGGTCTCATCATCGCGCAGTCTGTCTATGTGCTGCTGTTCCTGAAAGAACTCTGGCACCTGGTCGTGCACTCGTTCGACGCCAGTGAGCAGCAGATCATGCTGATTGTGCTCGGGCTGATCGACGTCGTCATGATCTCGAACCTGCTGGTGATGGTGATCGTTGGCGGCTACGAGACCTTCGTCTCCCGGCTGAACCTGAACGGCCATCCGGACGAGCCGGAATGGCTCAGTCACGTCAATGCGAGCGTGCTGAAGATCAAACTGGCGATGGCGATCATCGGCATCTCCTCGATCTCGCTGCTCAGGACCTTCATCGAGGCGGGCAATCTCGGCACGACGCGGAGCAATTTCACCGAGACCGGCGTGATGTGGCAGGTGCTGATCCATCTGACCTTCATCATCTCCGCAATCGGCATCGCCTGGGTCGACCGCCTAGCCGACAACGCGCACCGCAAGGAGGCGGGGCACGGCCACGGTCACGGCTGAGGGCGGGGGCGCAATCGCGATCCTACGCGGTAGGCAAAACGACCAGCTCGGGCCAAGCCTCGTTATGCACGATCCTGCCAATCCGATTGTCAGGATTTACGCGAACGGGAGATGTCGCTCCTGAGCGCTTCCAACTCCTTGCGCACGGCGCGCGCAGCATCGCGCTCGATCTTGCGATAGCGTGCGACGAGTCCCTCACCGAACGGGGTCAGCATCGCGCCTCCGCCGTTCTTGCCGCCGGCCTGGGGCTCGACCGCGGCATGCCCGCAAATGCGGTTGATCTCGTCGACGAGATCCCAGGCGCGCTTGTAGGACATGTCCATGGCGCGGCCTGCCGCCGAGATCGAGCCGTGCTCGCGGATCTGCTCCAGAAGCTCGATCTTGCCGGGTCCGATCCGATCCTCGCTGTCGAGGTCGATACGAACGCTCAGCTGAGGAAGCGATTTGGCGCTCGCACGCGACATGATTGGGTCTCTTGACGGTCTCTTGACAGTCTCGTGGCCGATTGCGCCAAAGATTGCCACTCTTGCCCGCCGCGGACAAGGCGACGGCGCCGGATATCCAGAACGCGTCTTTCGCGCCGGTGCGCCCCTTGCCCGGTCAGGTATGGTTGACGATGAGCTTGAGCGAGCCGACGAAAGTCGGCCGTTGCAGAAGGGCGTTTCAAGATCGATCAAATTGTCTGCAATCCGCTCAGCGGTGGCAAACCCTGCGCACAGGAAGCGCGCGGCCTTAAACCTCGGCTTTGGAACCGGCGTGCATCTCTTCCCGGCAACAGGGTGGGGCATCAGCATGTCAGTTTTCAAGGAGATCGTCGCTGCGGTGGCGGGAGTCTACGCGCTCCTGTTCGTCTGCGACGCATTGTTCGGGGGCGGCGAGGCGCGCTTCGACGATGCCTATTACAGCGCCAGCTTCTACGCGCCGCGGCTGAAGGAATTCCGCTTTGCCGGCGATACGCCGCCGGCGGTCCGCGTCAGCGACGCCTTCGCGCAATTCGCGCCGAGCGAAGCCAAGCCGAGCAAGCGCTATTCGTCGCTGACGACGATCATCCGCTAACGCTCGCGGCCGAGGATCAGATCCGGCCCCCCGAAAACGGTCTTGTGAAGATCGCTCCCTTCGGGCGGTGGTAAGAGCGGGCTCATGATCCTCTTTCTGCTTGCTTATCTCGGTGGCGTCCTGACCATCGTGAGCCCGTGCATCCTGCCGGTCATTCCCTTCGTGCTGGCGCGCGCCGATAAACCGTTCCTCAGGAACGGGCTGCCGATGCTGGTCGGCATGTCGCTGGCATTCGCCGTCGTCGCCACGCTTGCCTCCGTGGCTGGCGGCTGGGTGGTCTCGGCCAATCAATACGGGCGTGCCGCCGCATTGGTCCTGCTGGCTCTGTTCGGCCTGACGCTGGTGCTTCCCGAACTCGCCGATCGCCTGATGCGGCCGCTTGTGGCGGTCGGTGCGCGCTTGTCGCAATCGGCGGACCAGCCCGGCAAGGACAGTCTTGTCGCGCCCTTCGTGCTTGGAATTGCGACCGGCTTTCTCTGGGCGCCCTGCGCTGGCCCGGTGCTCGGCCTGATCCTGACCGGCGCCGCGCTCCAGGGCGCAAATGCCGGAACGGCGCTGTTGTTGCTGGTTTACGCGGCCGGCGCCGCCACGTCGCTGGCCCTGGCACTGCTGGTCGGCGGCCGCGTCTTCGCCGCGATGAAACGCTCGATCGGGGCCGGCGAATGGATCAGGCGCGGGGTCGGCGTCGCTGTGCTTGCGGCTGTGGTGGCCATATCGCTCGGCCTGGATACGGGCTTCCTCACCAACCTTTCGGTCGGCGGCACGACGTCGCTGGAGCAGGCGCTGCTCGACAGGCTGCATCCGAACGCCAAGACCGCGATGACCGGACCGTCGATGCAGGCCAAGCCGGCCGGCGGCGCCGCATCTGACCTGATGGTCGAGGATCTCGATCCCTCGCTCGCCGGCGCGCAGCAGTGGCTGAACTCGCCGCCGCTCACCTTTGAGGGGCTGAAGGGCAAGGTCGTCCTCGTCGATTTCTGGACCTATTCCTGCATCAACTGCCTGCGCTCGATTCCTTACGTCCGCGCCTGGGCGGAGAAATATCGCGACCGTGGTCTCGTGGTGATCGGCGTGCACGCGCCCGAATTCGCCTTCGAGCGCAATGTCGACAACGTCAAGAATGCCGTTGCATCCCTGAAGATCGGCTATCCCGTCGCGATCGACAACGACTACAAGATCTGGCGCTCCTTCGAGAACCAGTACTGGCCCGCACACTACTTCATCGATGCCAACGGCAAGGTCCGTCACCATCATTTCGGTGAGGGCGAGTATGCAGAGTCCGAGCGCGTCATCCAGACGCTGCTGAGCGAGGCCGGCAATAAGAACGTTCCGTCCGACATCGTTGCCGTCAAAGGCTCGGGCGCGGAGGCCGCCTCCGACGGCGCTGAGGTCCAATCGCACGAGACTTATGTCGGGTATGACCGCAGCGAGAATTTCGTCTCGCCCGGCGGCGTGGTGAAGGACGAGGGCCACGTCTATGCGGCGGGCGAGCCGCAGCTCAACGACTGGTCGCTCACGGGCAATTGGACGGTCGGGCCGGAGCGCGCGCAACTGAACGAGCCAGGCGGCAGCATCATCTACCGCTTTCACGCCCGCGACCTGCATCTCGTGCTTGGTCCCGCCAGCGAAAGTGCCAGCATCCGCTTCCGCATCACCATCGACGGCAAGCCGCCCGGCGCTGCGCATGGCATGGATTCGGACGCCGACGGCAACGGCGTGGTCACGACGCAGCGGCTCTACCAGCTCATCCGCACCCCGGACGCCGTGACCGACCACACTTTCGAGATCCGCTTCCTCGATGCCGGCGTCCAGGCCTACGCCTTCACGTTTGGCTGAGCGCTGAGGCTCACTCCCCCTGGATCCATTCCGCCACGCCGCGCCACAGCGTGTCGCGGTGCTCGGGGCGGAAGAAACCGAAATGGCCGATCGCCTTGGCGCCGACGTCGGTTGGCTTCACCGTCAACACCTCCGGCTTGATCGCGGTGAATCCGCTCGTGAGCAGTTCGACCGCGGGAAGCGTCGCCCACGGATCGTCCGAGAAACACAACGCGCGCAGCTCTCCCTTGAACTTGGCAAAGTTCTCCAGCGCCGGCAGTTTTGAATCGAAGAGATAGCGGGGGCTGGAGACCCATTCGGCCCACTGCAGGAACACGCCCTTGGGGAGGTCCTCGCCGATGCCGGCCCAGCCCGGTGCGTAGCCGAGCATGTGGACCAGCGGTACGCCGACGAAATTCATGAAGGCGAAGACACGGTATTTCTCGGGTGAGCTCATCAGCCGCCAGGTCGCGGCCTGCGAGGCGAGGAATACGGCGCGCGATATTTCCGTGTTGTTCTCGATCAGCCCCAGCGCCTGGCCGCCGAAGGAGTGGCCGACATAGGCGAGGGGAAGGGTGTTGTACCGGTCGCGCATCCAGCGCACCGCGGCGGTGACGTCGAGCGCGGCCCAGTCCGACATCGAGGCCTCGAAGCCGACCAGCGATTTCGGCTGGTTGTAGCCCACTAGCGCCGGCTGCCGGGAGCCGCCGATGCCGCGGTAGTCGTAGGTCAGGACCGCGCAGCCGCGATGGGCGAGGTAGGAGGCAAAGCCGCGATAGATCTTGCGGGGGACGGCGGTCGCCGAATTGATCAGGACGGCATGGCGCTTGGCGCCGCGCGGCAGGAACAGGGTGCCGGTCAGCCCATACCCGTCCGTTGCCGGGAAGCTGATCTCGTCGATGAAAACGTCGTCCAGTGCCGCGTCCATGGGCGGAGGGGGTCTTGCCGGTTTCTTCGCGATCCCTAGCAAATGCGAATTCGGCTTTCCCCGCAAGGGTTTGCAGTGCGAAATGGATTTACAACTGGCGGCCGGGGACCAGCCTGTGTATAAGGCGGCCCTCGCAACCCGCAGATCAGGTTGTACTTTTTGCTTCACGGAGAGATTGCGATGTCCGAGCGGTGGACGCCCGAGTCCTGGCGCAGCAAGCCGGTGCTACAGGTGCCCGATTATCCCGACGCCAAGGCCCTGGCCGACGTTGAGGCGCAGCTTGCGACCTTTCCGCCGCTGGTGTTTGCGGGCGAGGCGCGCAATCTGAAGAAGGCCTTAGGCCGCGTTGCGGCCGGCGAGGCCTTCCTGCTCCAGGGCGGCGACTGCGCCGAGAGCTTTGCCGAGCACGGCGCCAACAACATCCGCGACTTCTTCCGCGTTCTGCTGCAGATGGCGGTGGTGCTGACCTATGCCGGCGCCGTCCCCGTGGTGAAGGTCGGCCGCATTGCCGGCCAGTTCGCCAAGCCGCGGTCCTCGCCGACCGAGAAGGCCAACGGTATCGAGCTGCCGAGCTATCGCGGCGACATCGTCAACGACATCGCCTTCACCAAGGAAGCGCGCGTGCCGGATCCGCAGCGCCAGTTGATGGCCTATCGCCAGTCGGCCGCGACGCTGAACCTGCTCCGCGCTTTTGCCACCGGCGGCTTCGCCAATCTCGGCAGCGTGCATCAGTGGATGCTCGGTTTCCTGAAGGATAGTCCGCAGTCCCGCCGCTACAAGGAGCTGGCCGACCGCATCTCGGAGGCGCTCAACTTCATGCGCGCCTGCGGCCTCGATCTCGAGAGCCATCCCGAGCTGCGCGCCACCGACTTCTACACCAGCCACGAGGCGCTGCTGCTCGGCTACGAGCAGGCCATGACCCGCGTCGATTCCACGACCGGCGACTGGTACGCGACCTCCGGCCACATGATCTGGATCGGCGACCGCACCCGCCAGCTCGATCACGGCCATGTCGAATATTTCCGCGGCATCAAAAATCCGATCGGGCTCAAGTGCGGCCCGTCGCTGAAGCCCGACGAGCTGTTGAAGCTGATCGACGTGCTCAACCCCGACAACGAGCCCGGCCGCCTGACGCTGATCAGCCGTTTCGGCTCCGACAAGGTCGGCGAGCACCTGCCGAACCTGATCCGCGCCGTGAAGCGCGAGGGCAGGGTTGTGGTCTGGTCCTGCGATCCCATGCACGGTAACACCATCACCTCCACGTCAGGCTACAAGACGCGGCCGTTCGACCGCATCCTGTCCGAAGTGAAGTCGTTCTTCGCGATCCACGCGGCGGAAGGAACTCACCCTGGCGGCGTGCATCTGGAAATGACCGGCAAGGACGTCACCGAATGCCTCGGCGGCGCCCGCGCGATCACGGACGAGGATCTCAACGACCGCTACCACACGGTCTGCGATCCCCGCCTCAATGCCGAGCAATCGATCGACATGGCTTTCCTGGTCGCGGAGCTCCTCAAGCAGGAACGCGTCGGCAAGACCAAGCCGATGCCGTTCGCCGCGGGGCTCTAGGACCTTGCTGCGGATCTGGAAGGCCACGATCAATTCCCGTAACGGTCTGGCCTTTGCGTTCCGCTCGGAGCAGGCCATCCGCGAGGAGATCTTTGCGCTCCTGCTGTCGCTGCCGCTGGCGTGGTTCATCGCCGCGACCGCGATGCGCGCGGTCGAACTGGTGTGTGCCGTCGCGTTCGTGCTGGTGGTCGAGCTGCTCAACACCGCGATCGAGAAGCTCGCCGACCGCCTCACCATGGACCACGACAAGCAGATCGGCCGGGTCAAGGACATGGGCTCGGCCGCGGTCGGCATTGCGCTGCTGATGTCCGGTGCGTTCTGGATCTTTGCCCTCATCGAGCGATTGGGGTTCCTCTAGCTCCCGGAGAATATCCATTGAGCGTGGGTGTCCGCGGCTCCTTCACCTCTCCCCAACGGGGAGAGGTCGATTTGGGTCTCACGATGCGTAGCATCGTCGAGCGCAAAGCGGGTGAGGGGGCGCGGATCCTACGAGAGACCGTAACCCCTCACCCGGATTGCATCTTCAATGCAATCCGACCTCTCCCTTCGGGAGAGGTGACTGCGAGCGATCCATGACCGAACGACTCAACGAATTCGCGGTCACGCTCGCCCAGCTCAATCCGACCGTGGGCGACATCGAGGGCAATGCGGCGAAGGCGCGTGCCGCGCGCGCGCAGGCCGTTGCCGACGGCGCCGATCTCATGCTGTTTCCCGAATTGTTCATCGCCGGCTATCCGCCGGAAGACCTGGTGCAGAAGCCGGCCTTCCAGGCCGCCTGCCGCGCCGCGATCGAAGGCCTTGCGCGCGAGACCGCCGATGGCGGCCCGGCCATGCTGGTCGGCACACCCTGGGTCGAGGACGGCAGGCTCTATAATGCCTGTGCGCTGCTCGACGGCGGCCGGATCGCAGCGCTGCGTTTCAAGTGCAATCTGCCGAACTACGGCGTCTTCGACGAGAAGAGGCTGTTTGCGCGCGGCGCTGCCGCGGGTCCCGTGACCGTGCGCGGTGTGCGCATCGGCGTTCCGATCTGCGAGGACATCTGGCTCGAGGAGTCCGAGGACTACGAGAATGTGGTCGAGACGCTGGCCGAGACCGGCGCGGAGATCATTTTGGTGCCGAACGGCTCGCCCTATGCCCGCGACAAGAGCGACGTGCGCCTGTCGGTGGCGGTGGCGCGCGTGACAGAGAGCGGTCTGCCGCTGGTCTATCTCAACCAGGTCTGCGGCCAGGACGAGCTGGTATTCGACGGCGCCTCCTTCGCGCTCAACGGCGATCTCTCGCTCGCAGCACAATTGCCGGCGTTCGGGGAGAGCATCACCACGCTGCGCTTCACTCGGAATGGCGACGATTGGCGCTGCACCGGGCCGATTGCGGAGCAGCCCGAGGGCGACCAGGCCGATTACGCGGCCTGCGTGCTCGGCTTGCGCGACTACGTCGCCAAGAACGGCTTTCCCGGCGTGCTGCTCGGTATTTCCGGCGGCATCGATTCGGCGCTGTGCGCGGCGATCGCGGTCGATGCGCTCGGCGCCGACCAGGTGCATGGCGTGATGCTGCCTTATCGCTACACTGCGGCGAGCTCGATCGCCGACGCCGGCGAGCTCGCCGGCCATCTCGGCATCCGCTACGAGGTTTTGCCGATCGCGGAGGCGGTAAGCGGCTTCGAGACCATCCTCTCAGGCATCTTCAAGAATCTGCCGCCAGACATCACCGAGGAGAATCTCCAGGCCCGCACCCGCGGCACGCTTCTGATGGCGATCTCCAACAAGACCGGGCTGATGGTGGTCACCACCGGCAACAAGTCGGAAATGTCGGTGGGTTACGCCACGCTCTATGGCGACATGAACGGCGGCTTCAACCCGATCAAGGATATCTACAAGACGCAGGTGTTTCGGTTGGCGGCGTTGCGCAACACCTGGAAGCCGGACGGTGCGCTCGGGCCGGCGGGGGAGGTGATTCCGCCTGATATCATCACGCGTCCGCCGACGGCGGAATTGCGCGAGAACCAGACCGACCAGGACTCGCTGCCGCCCTATGACGTGCTCGATGCCATCCTGGAGCGCCTGGTCGAGCGCGAAGAGCCGCTGGACCAGATCATCGCCGCCGGCTTTGATCGCGAGACGGTCACCCGCATCGACCATCTCCTGAACATCGCCGAATACAAGCGCCGCCAGGCCGCGCCCGGCGTGAAGGTGACGCGCAAGAATTTTGGCCGCGACCGCCGCTATCCCATCACCAACCGTTTTCGCGACAAGGGAGAGCCGCTGCCGGCGCCCGACGAGATGCTGATCTCGCGCGGCAGCCGCGCCTCGATCGATGCGTTCGAGGGATAGCACGAGAGGCCGGGCGGTCTTTCCACTACTCAAGTGTCATCATCCGCGAAGGCGGATGATCCAGTACTCCGCGGCGGACGTTGTAGAAACCGACTCCTGCCGCGGAGTACTGGATGCCCCGCCGGAGCCTGTCATCGGGCTCGCCGAAGGCGAGACCCGGTGGCGGGGCATGACAGTGGAGCGAGGTGCCAGCTCGCGTACTGCTACGACGGGGTTGCGAAGAACAGCTCCCGAAGGAAGTGCGTGTACTCGGATTCGAGCACCATGATCGTCACAAAGACCAACACCGCAATCGGCGGCGCCAGGATGGCATAGGCCAGGGCCAGCCGCTCCCAGGCCATGTGCATGAAGACGGCGACGATCAGGCCGGCCTTCAACACCATGAACAGCAGGATCAGCGACCACCTGAGATAGCCATGCAGGCCAAAGTAGTCGACGAGGTAGGAGCACGTGCTGAGGACAAACAACCAGCCCCAGACCACGAGGTAGAGCTTGATCGGGTGCTGTTGACCCTTGGCGTGAACGGCTCCCGTTGCGACTGCGCCATGCGCCGGAGCGTGGAGCTGGCCTTCCATGTGTACCGCCGCGTTTGTCATGCGCCGACCTCACCAAAGATAGAACAAGGCAAAGATGAACACCCACACGAGATCGACGAAGTGCCAGTACAGGCCCATGATCTCGACGATCTCGTAATAGCCCTTGCGGCTCGTGAAGAAGCCGCGCCTCTCGACGTCGAAGTCGCCGCGCAGGACCTTCCGCGCAATGGCGATCAGGAAGATCACGCCGATGGTCACGTGGGTGCCGTGGAAGCCGGTGATCATGAAGAAGCTCGCACCAAACTGCGCCGCGCCCCACGGATTGCCCCAGGGCCGGACGCCTTCAATGATCAGCTTGGTCCATTCGAAGGCCTGCATTCCGACGAAGGTTGCGCCGAAGGCCGCCGTGACCAGCATCAAGGCTGAGGTTCTGACGCGATCGCGGCGGTAGCCGAAATTGACAGCCATCGCCATCGTGCCGCTGCTGCTGATCAGGATAAAGGTCATGATGGCGATCAGGATCAGCGGAATCTGCTTGCCGGCGAAGTTGAGGGCGAAGACTTCGCTCGGGTTGGGCCACGGCACGGTCGTCGACATGCGCGCCGTCATGTAGGAGAGCAGGAAGCAACTGAAGATGAAGGTGTCGCTGAGGAGGAAGATCCACATCATGGCCTTGCCCCAGGACACATTCTTGAACGCGCGCTGATCCGAAGCCCAGTCCGCAGCGATGCCGCGCCAACCCGGAAGCCGTCCAGGAGCTTCTGCTGGATGTGTCAGTGCAGTCTCAGCCATCTGGTCTCGCCTCCCTAGCTCAGCAATTGGCGACAGATGTTGACGAAATCGTCGGTCCAGCCCGTGAGAAGCCCGAGCAGGACAAGCCAGACCAGCAGCAGGAAATGCCAGTAGATGGCGCATAATTCCACGCTCAAGCGCATGTCGGCGATCTCGGAGCTTCGCCACACCTTGGCCGTGGTTCTGCCCAGCGCCACCAGGCCGCCCGTCAGATGCAGCCCGTGCACCGCGGTCAACAGGTAGAAGAAGGAATTGGCCGGATTGGACGCCACGAAATATCCGGCCGCGTTGAGCTGCTGCCAGGCCAGGAGCTGTCCGGCGAGGAAGACCACGGCAGATGCTCCGCCCGCGAGCAGGCCGATCATGACGCCTTCAGCATCGTGTCGGCGCGCGGCCACGTACGACCATTGCAGCGCGATGCTGCTCAGGACCAGGACACCCGTGTTGAGCCACAGCAGCCGCGGCACGGGCAGCGCCCGCCAGTCCACCACGTTCATGCGCATCGAGTAGGCGCTGATGAAGAGGACGAACAATGCGCTCGCGACGGCGAGGAACACGCCAAGTCCGATCTTCGCCGCCGGCCACGTCATGGCATCGCCGCCGGGGAATTGGCCGACCGGGCCTTCCTCCAGCCACGGCTTGGCCGTCAGCCGCTGCTGCGACAGCCACCATCCGGCGATGACCGCGATCAAAGCCAGGAACAGGATGATGGCGCTCACGAAGCAGCTCCCTGAACGACCTGCGTCGCGCGCGGCGGCTGGTTCTGCGGAATGAAGTCCTCCTCGGCGCCGGGCACGCTGTAGTCATAGGCCCAGCGGTAGACGACCGGGAGCTCCTTGCCCCAGTTGCCGTGCCCGGGGGGCGTCTCCGGCGTCTGCCACTCCAGCGTAGTCGCCCGCCACGGATTGCCGCCCGAGGCCTTACCTTTGAACAGGCTCCAGGCAAGATTGAACAGGAACACCATTTGGCTGAAGCCGACAGTCAAGGCCACCACGGAGATGAAGGCGTTCAGTGAATGGGCCGACGGCGGGATGAATGCCGCGTCGCCAAGTTCGAAATACCGGCGCGGAACCCCGAGCAGTCCGAGATAGTGCATGGGGAAGAAGATCAGGTAGGCGCCGAGGAAGGTGACCCAGAAGTGAAACTTGCCGAGGACGTCGTTCAGCATCCGCCCCGTGACCTTGGGGTACCAATGATAGATCGCGCCGAGCACGACCATGATCGGCGCCACGCCCATCACCATGTGGAAATGCGCGACCACGAACATGGTATCCGAGAGGGGCACGTCCACGACGACGTTGCCGAGGAAGAGGCCGGTCAGCCCGCCGTTCACGAAGGTGATGATGAAGCCGAGGGCGAACAGCATCGGCACCCTGAGATGAATGTCGCCGCGCCACAGGGTTAGCACCCAGTTGTAGACCTTGATCGCGGTGGGGATGGCGATGATGAGCGTCGTGGTGGCGAAGAAGTACCCGAATTGCGGGAACATGCCGCTCACATACATGTGGTGCGCCCACACGAGGAAGCTGAGCGCGCCGATGGCCACGATCGCCCAGACCATCATGCGGTAACCAAAGATGTTCTTGCGCGCATGCGTGCTGATCAGATCGGAGACGATGCCGAAGGCGGGCAGGGCGACGATGTAGACCTCGGGGTGCCCGAAGAACCAGAACAGGTGCTGGAAGAGCAGCGGGCTGCCGCCACCATATTTCGACAGCTGGCCCATCTCGACGAGCGAGGGCATGAAGAAGCTGGTTCCCAAGAGACGGTCGAGCAGCAGCATGACCGAGGCAACGAAGAGTGCAGGGAATGCCAGCAAAGCCATGACGGTCGCCGTGAAAATGCCCCACACCGTCAGGGGCAGGCGCATCAACGTCATGCCGCGGGTGCGCGCCTGCAGCACCGTGACCACATAATTCAGCCCGCCCATGGTGAAGCCGATGATGAACAGGATCAGGGACGACATCATGAGAATGATGCCCCAATCCTGCCCGGGCGTTCCGGAGAGGATTGCTTGCGGCGGATACAGCGTCCAGCCGGCACCTGTGGGGCCGCCGGGCACGAAGAACGTCGAGGCCAGCACCAAGACCGCGAGCAGGTAGACCCAGTAGCTCAGCATGTTCACGTAAGGGAAAACCATGTCCCGGGCGCCGACCATCAGCGGGATCAGGTAGTTGCCGAAGCCGCCCAGGAACAATGCGGTGAGCAGGTAGATCACCATGATCATGCCGTGCATGGTGATGAGCTGGAGGTACTGGTTGGGGTCGATGAAAGAGAAAGTGCCGGGGAATCCCAGTTGCAGTCGCATTAGCCACGACAGCACCAGGGCCACCAGCCCGATGGCGGAGGCTGTCAGCGCGTACTGAATGGCGATCACCTTGGCGTCCTGTGAGAAGACATACCGTGTCCACCAGCTCCTCGGATGATAGAGCTCGACATCAGGTACTTCGGCAGGCGGGATGTCCGCGATCCTGTCATAAGGAATATCGACCATAGAAAACCTCCTCGGTCGTTTCCATCGGGGGCGACGAGTTGACCGCACACACCCGATCTATCTTCGCGGCGGCACCTTGCTACTTGCCACCGGATTGATATGTCGCCTTCACGATGGCGTTTCCGGACGACAATTCTGCAAACGTCTTCTGTTGCTCCAGCCAAGCGTGATATTCACGCTCTTCGTCGACGATGACCTTGGCCCGCATCTGATAATGAGCCGCGCCACAGAGCTCCGCACAGAGAACATCAAACGTTCCGGTTCGGATCGGCTTTATCCAGAAATAGGTCACCACGCCCGGGACCATGTCCATCTTGGCCCGGAACTCGGGCACGTAGAAATCGTGCAGGACGTCAACCGAGCGGAGGAGAATCTTGACCGGCTTTCCCAATTGAAGGTGCAGTTCGCCGTTCTCGATCACGACATCGTCCTGCGCAAGTGGATCGTCGCGATTGAGGCCCATCGGATTGTCGGAACTGATGTTGCGGACGTCCGATGTGCCCAACCGCCCATCCTTGCCCGGAAGGCGGAAGCTCCATTGCCATTGTTGGCCCATGACCTCGACCTCGGTGGCATCCGCAGGCACATTCACGAACTGGTGCCAGACCACGAGGCCCGGCGCCAGCATTGCCGCGACGCCGACGCCGGTCCCGACGCTCAGCCACCATTCGAGCCTTTTGTTTTCCGGATTGTAGTCAGCCCGTCTTCCCTCTTTGTGGTGAAAGCGGAAGACGCAATAGGCCATGAACGCGATGACCGCGACGAAAACGAAGCCCGTGATCCAGAACGTGATGTTGATGGTGTGGTCGATATAGGCCCAGTTCGTGGCGATCGGCGTCCACCACCACGGGCTGTAGATGTGAAACAGCACCGAGCCGATCGCGACCAGAAGCAGTATCAATGCGACAACCATCCTGATCCATCCTTGCCATCAAAGGCTACGGATACGAATCCGGGGCGGAGCTCACGTCTGTCGCGATGGCTGGCTTTTCTTGGTTGGGATCTATGCCATCGCCGGCCTCTTGCCCCGCCCATTCCCGCGGTCGCGAAGTCAACAGAACGGTCGCGACCACCAATTTCATCGGAGCTGAGGGCGTCTGCTCTTAAAGTGATACCAGCAGAACCCGGCGTCAATAGAGCATGTAGGCGTGCTGACGTGGTGTCGGCGTTGCTGTCGCGCGGCAAGAAGCGCCTGTTGCGCGGCGGCGTCTCAGTTGACGCAACGCATAAGAATCTGTGCAGATGCACAATTCACCTAACCGTGAGTGCAGCCGGGCCCGGTGCGCGCTAGGCTTGCCGGGCAGGTCGCGACGGGGTCCGTCGGGCCAGGCTCGTTTCGCTGAACCTGGGTTGCCGTACTCGGCCCATCGCGTTTCTCGCTCGTGAAGCGGACACGCGTGGCTGGAAAGCGCGTGTCGTCGCCACCGCGATTTTCAGCACGGGAGGGTGCGTTCATGGCCACTCTGTACTCCCACGGCATGATAAGGCGGCACGTATTCGGTGAAGCGGCCTCTTATCCCACTCGTAAGATCGGTTTGTCCGACCTAACCGGGGCGCTACGCCTGGGGTGGGAGGATTTCCAGGCGATGCCAAGTCACGCGATCGTCCTGTGCGTGATTTATCCCGTCCTCGGCCTCGTCCTGTTCAGGATGGTCCTCGGCTATTCGGTGCTGCCGCTATTGTTTCCGCTGGCCGCCGGGTTTGCCTTGATCGGTCCCTTTGCCGCGATTGGTCTCTACGAACTCAGTCGCCGCCGCGAGCGCGGCGAGGAGGTCGATGCATGGGACGCGATCAAGGTGCTGCGGGCACCGTCGTTCGGCGCAATGCTCGAGCTCGGCGTGCTCCTGCTCGTCCTGTTCGGGGCCTGGATCGGTGTCGCGAACGCAATCTACGTCACGATCTTCGGTCACGCGCCGGCTGCAAGCATTCCCGACTTCGCAACGCGCGTGCTGACGACACCGGAGGGCTGGTCGCTCATCATCGTCGGTTGTGGTGCCGGCTTCCTGTTTGCGGTCGTGGCCCTGTGCATCAGCGTCGTGTCGTTTCCGTTGATGCTCGACCGGCATGCGACTGCGATCGATGCGATCCGCACGTCGCTCCGAGTGGTGGCGGCGAATCCGGTTGCGATGGCCGGGTGGGGCCTCATCGTGGCGGCGCTCCTCGCGATCGGCTCGCTACCGCTCTTCGTCGGTCTCGCTGTCGTTCTGCCGGTGCTCGGTCATGCCACCTGGCACCTCTATCGGCGGGTGGTCGAGCCGAACCCAAATCCACCGGACGAACCGCCGCCGCCGCCGCCGGGAAGGCGCTACGCAGCGGACTTTCCGGCAAATCTCTTCCCGTGGAGCCGCGAGCGCGAGCAGTAACGGCGAAGCGGCCGCGTCTGGCGGCCGCCTTCGCGGGACATGACAGAGAATAACGACCTACTTCTGCTGCTGCGGCAGGAAGGTCGGCCCGACCGAGCGGATCGGCTTGTTCTCGGACGTGGTGGCGCTGGTTGCATCGGCCGGCGGTGTCGTGGCCGGTGCGGTAGCGGTCGTCGGGGCCGGAGCTGCGCCCTTCTTGGCATTCGCAGGCGTGCCTTTGTTGAGCCGCTGCTGCTGCATCTTCTTGGCGCTCTCCTCGGTGACGATGATGTCACCCTGCTGTTCGACCGCCGCCTTGTCGTCGGCGGATTTCAGCGCGTCGGCCCAGGTCTGCCCGGCTGCCTTGCAGGAGCAGGACGGGTTGAACTCGCTGCGGAATTTGAACGCGGCCGGCAGGGACGTGTAGGGCTGGCCGCTGGTGGAGACCGCAGAGTTCATGTCTTCGCCGGGATTGCGATGGGTGTAGAGCACGGCTTCCGCGGCCGGGCACAGCGCCTTGCAGGTCTTTTCGTCGTCGGGGAAGCGCGCCGGCACGGTGGCGAACGAGATCGGGAAATAGGCACCATCGCAGGTGCGCACGCACACGGTGCGGTAGGTACCCGATTGCGGCCCTAGATCGGAGGGCGGCACGCCTTGCGGATTATTGGGGTTGTTGCCGCCGCCGAACAGATTGCCCAGGAAGCTGCCGCCCTGCGACTGCACGGCGTTGGCATATTGCGGGCCGCAATTGTTCTGCGCCAGCGCCATCAGCACCGAGCGGCGCTGGTTGTCGCGCTCGGGGTTGAAGCCGCCGGGACCGCCGCGCAGGCGTTCGAGATTGCCGGTGATCTGGTCCAGATTGGCGCGCATCTGCTGGATCTGGGTGTTGACCGGACCGCATTGCGCCGACTGGCCGTTGAACAGCGAGAAGAAGCCGGAGGAATCGCAGCCCATGCGCTTGGCCTGCATGGTGACGCGGTCGAGCTCGGCCTGCTGACGGGCTTGGGAATCCTGGTAGCGCCGGATCTGGTCTTCGCGTGCGGGGTCACCGCCAGTCCCGCGGTCGAGCGCGGCGAGCTGGCCTTCCAGTCGCCCGCACATCGGATTCGGCCCGAGCCCGTTTTGGGGGGGCTGAGGCGGCGGTCCGGGAGGGCCGGCCTGCGCGAAAGCGCTGGTGGCGAGCACGACTGTGCTCAGGAGCACGGTGCAGGCAAGGATGGAGCGAGCACGGGAGGGAGACAAAAATTCAGGCATATCCGCCATTCTAGCGAGGTCACGGCCCAATGTGACATTGGGGGGCCGAAGCGCGCCCTCCCATAGCCGCTTCCTGCGGCATCGTCACGTCGTTTCAGGGGTCAAAGACTGGGCCTAAGGTGCGCCAAGTCCGAGCGAATTCAGCGCTGGCAGGTAATTGCGACATATTCGTCGCAATGGCCATGGGAGCAGTTTGCGCCGGTTTTGGGGACAGAGCCGGTAATTTCGTCGGGATCAACCCGCCGGTAGGCCGAGGCCTGGGCAAAATCCCGTGACTGGCAGTAGGTGCGCGCGACCTGCGCGCCGCATTTCTCGCCTTTGACCAGGCACTGGTCGACGCCGTAGCCGTCCGCCTGGTTGGCGATGATGAAGACGCGCGTCTCGGCGCATGCGCTGGATGCCGCGAGGATGGAGGCAAAGACGAGCGCGAACACGGATCGCATGGGTAGCACCGGGGGCTGAGGGAACCGCCGGCTTCGAGTAAACTCAAAAGGTTAAGGATGATGAACCATCAAGGCAGAGTGGCCGCGCATTGCGAAGATAAGGCGGCTTTTTCGCGGCTCTCTTGACGCAAGGGCCCTTCGTGGCCCATATGTTCCCGCATGAACGGTCTCCTCGCCATTTGCGCCATTTGCCGCGAGATTACGAGCTAGCGATTCGCTGGCTGGAGCCGTCTTTTCTCAAAAGCATTGAGAGCCTCGGACGCCCGGCCAACAGCCGACGGGTATCCATATGGAATTGCGCCTTTACGATACGCTGACGAAGGAGAAGCGGCCATTCCAGCCGCTCGATGCGAAGAATGTCCGCATGTATGTCTGCGGACCGACGGTCTACGACTTCGCCCATATCGGCAATGCGCGGCCGGTGATCGTGTTCGACGTGCTGTTTCGGCTGCTGCGCCATCTCTATGGCGAGGCGCATGTCAAATATGTCCGCAACATCACCGACGTCGACGACAAGATCAACGACCGCGCCGCGCGGGATTTTCCAGGGCTCCCGCTGAACGAGGCGATCCGCAAGGTCACCGAGC
Organism: Bradyrhizobium sp. AS23.2; assembly: GCF_001908185.1. Classification (GTDB taxonomy): domain Bacteria; phylum Pseudomonadota; class Alphaproteobacteria; order Rhizobiales; family Xanthobacteraceae; genus Bradyrhizobium. The sequence goes on along the minus strand of NZ_LGHM01000162.1, from coordinate 25,169 downwards.
AGACGGGCAAGCAGTTTCACGCCGACGTCGATGCGCTTGGCGCGCTCCGGCCCAGCGTCGAGCCCCGCGCGACCGAACACATCGGCGAGATGCGCGGGATCATCGAAAAGCTCGTCGCCGGCGGCTTTGCCTATGTCGCGGAGGACCATGTGCTGTTCTCGCCGCAGGCGATGAACGCGGCAAATTCCACGCTGCCGCGCTATGGCGCGCTGTCGAAGCGGTCGCTGGACGAGATGATCGCCGGCGCTCGCGTCGATGTCGCGCCCTACAAGCGCGATGCGACCGACTTCGTGCTGTGGAAGCCGTCCAAACCGGGCGAGCCGTCATGGCCGTCGCCGGCCGGCATCAAGGCAGAGGGGCGTCCGGGCTGGCACGTCGAGTGCTCGGCCATGGCCTGGAAGCATCTCGGCAAGCATTTCGACATCCACGGCGGCGGCATCGATCTCGTGTTTCCGCATCACGAGAACGAAGTCGCGCAGACCTGCTGCGCCTTCCACCAGCAGCGCATGGCAAACTACTGGATGCACAACGGCTTCCTGCAGGTCGAAAGCGAGAAGATGTCGAAGAGCCTCGGCAACTTCGTCACCATCCACGAATTGCTCGCGGATTGGCCGGGCGAGGTGCTGCGCCTCAACATGCTCAAGACGCATTACCGCTCGCCGATCGACTGGACCATGAAATCGCTGGAGGAGAGCGCCAAGACGCTCGACGACTGGTATCGCGTCGCGGCCGATGTCGAGCCCGGCAAGCCGGCCGCGTCCGTGGTCGAGCCGCTGCTTGACGACCTCAACACGTCCCTGGCGATCGCGGCGCTGCACAGCCTGCGCAACAGCGACGTGAGCGCCCTGGCGGGTTCACTGCGTCTGCTCGGCTTCCTCTCCGAGAGCGTCGCGCAGTGGGAAGGTCGCAAGCAGCAGGCGAGCGGGGTCGATGCCAAGGAAGTCGAACGCCTGATCTCGGAGCGGACGGCGGCGCGTGCGCGCAAGGATTTCAGGGAGTCCGACCGCATCCGCGATCTGCTCGCCGCGATGGGCGTTGCGATCAAGGACTCCAAGGAAGGCACGACCTGGGAGTTTTCGCGATGAAACGGCCCGACACGCCTTTCCCGAGGCACTGGCTCTATTACATCGCGCTGAAAATCCTGCTGCTCGGCGCCGCGGTGGCGCTCGTGCTCAAGCTCTATGGGATGTGGTGAAGACGATGGGAAAGACTTTGCCAAAGCCTGGCTTGCGGCCCTTCCTGCCGGACGATGTGCCGGTGCTCGCCGCGATCTTCACCGCGAGCATCGAAGAGCTGACCGGCGATGACTATAGCGAACAGCAGCAGCAAGCCTGGATGGCGAAAGCCGAAAGCGAAGAGTTCGGCAAGCGGCTCGCATCCGACCTGACGCTGATCGCGACGCTGGAAGGCTCGCCCGTCGGCTTCGCTTCGCTCCGCGGCACAGATCACATCCAAATGCTGTATGTGCATCCGGCCGTAGCCGGGCAGGGCGTCGCGACCATGCTGGTCGACGCGCTGGAGAAGCTGGCCGGCGGTCGCGGCGCGAAAAGCCTCTCGGTCGATGCCAGCGACACCGCGCAGGGGTTCTTCGCCAAGCGCGGCTACACCGCCCAGCAGCGCAACAGCGTCACCATCAACGACGAATGGCTCGCCAACACCACCATGAAGAAGACGCTGGGAGCAGCGCAATGAGCAAGGAGCGTCTCTATCTGTTCGACACCACGCTGCGCGACGGCGCGCAGACCAATGGCGTCGATTTCACGCTGACCGACAAGCGGGTCATTGCCACGATGCTGGACGAGCTCGGCATCGACTATGTCGAGGGCGGCTATCCCGGCGCCAATCCGCTCGACACGGAGTTCTTCGGCACCAGGCCGAAGCTCACCCATGCGCGCTTCACCGCCTTCGGCATGACGCGGCGGGCAGGGCGCTCGGTCTCCAACGATCCCGGCGTGGCTGGGCTTCTGGAGGCGAATGCGGATGCGATCTGCTTCGTGGCAAAGTCCTCCGCCTATCAGGTGCGCGTCGCGCTTGAGACGACGAAGGAGGAGAATCTCGCCTCGATCCGCGACAGCATTGCCGCGGCGAAGGCTGCCGGCCGCGAGGTGATGCTCGATTGCGAACATTTCTTCGACGGCTACAAGGAAGACGCGAGTTTTGCGCTCGCCTGCGCAAAAGCCGCCTATGAGGCCGGCGCGCGCTGGGTGGTGCTGTGCGATACCAATGGCGGCACCATGCCGAACGAGGTCGAGGCCATCGTCACCGAGGTGACAAAACACATCCCCGGTGACCACGTCGGCATCCACGCCCATAACGACACCGAGCAGGCGGTGGCGAATTCGCTCGCCGCGGTGCGCGCCGGTGCGCGGCAGATCCAGGGCACCTTGAATGGCCTCGGTGAGCGCTGTGGCAACGCCAATCTCTGCTCGCTGATCCCGACGCTGACATTGAAAAAGGCCTTTGCCGACGCTTTCGAGATCGGTGTTACGCCGGAGAAGCTGGCGACGCTGGTCAGGGTCTCACGCACGCTGGACGACATGCTCAACCGCGTACCGAACCGCCATGCGGCTTACGTCGGCGAGAGCGCCTTCGTCACCAAGACCGGCATCCACGCCTCCGCCGTGATGAAGGATCCGCACACCTACGAGCACGTGACGCCTGAAACGGTCGGCAATCACCGCAAGGTGCTGGTGTCGGACCAGGCCGGGCGCTCCAACGTTATCGCCGAGCTCGATCGCGCCGGCATCGCCTATGAGAAGAGCGATCCGAAGCTGACGCGGCTGGTCGAGGAATTGAAGGAGCGCGAGGCAGCCGGCTACGCCTATGAATCCGCCAACGCCTCGTTCGATCTGCTGGCGCGCCGCACGCTCGGTAAGGTGCCGCATTATTTCGAGGTCGAGCAGTTCGACGTCAATGTGGAGCAGCGCTACAATTCGCACGGCGAGCGCGTCACCGTGGCGCTCGCCGTGGTCAAGGTCGACGTCGCCGGCGAGCGTCTGATCTCGGCGGCCGAGGGCAACGGCCCCGTCAATGCGCTTGACGTCGCCCTGCGCAAGGACCTCGGCAAGTATCAGAAATACATCGAGGGGCTGAAGCTGATCGACTACCGCGTGCGTATCCTCAATGGCGGCACCGGCGCGGTCACGCGCGTGCTGATCGAGAGCGAGGACGAGAACGGCGACAGCTGGATCACGGTCGGCGTCTCCCCGAACATCATCGACGCCTCGTTCCAGGCGCTGATGGATTCGGTGATCTACAAGCTCGTGAAGTCGGGCGCGCCGGCGTAAGCCGGATGGGCGGCGCGGCCACAACCACCATTATTGCGAGGAGCGAAGCGACGAAGCAATCCAGACTGTCTCCGCCGACGCACTCTGGATTGCTTCGCGGAGCCTGTCATCGGGCCGCGCTTAGCGCGGACCCGGTGGCTCGCAATGACGAGGAAGACAGGGGGGAGCGCGACCAATGATCGACCACATCTCCGTCGGCGTCAGCGATCTCGATCGCTCCGCAAGGTTCTACGAGGCCACGCTCGCCGCGCTCGGCCTCACGCGCCTCGTGACGCGGCCGCGGACGATCGGCTTCGGCAAGGCCTATCCGGAATTCTGGATCAATCTACGCGAGGGCATGCCGCCCGTAGCAGCGCAGAGCGGCGTGCACATCTGCCTGCGGGCGAAGACGACGGGCGAGGTCGATGCGTTTCACGCCGCGGCGCTGTCCGCCGGCGGCGCGTCGGAGAGCGCACCTGGTATCCGCCCGCACGACCGCGTACGCTACTACGCTGCTTTCGTCGTCGATCCCGACGGCAACCGGATCGAGGCGGTGACGTTTCCGCCCGTGTAGCGCGTCAGGAGAGCCAGCGCGCCACGTCCGGCGCAAGATCCTTGTCCGCCTCGGCGACCCCTTCCGCGGCCGCCTTGAGCTTCGGCAAGATCTCCTCAACGCGATTGGCCATGAGTATGTCGACCGAAAGGCCGGGGCGGATGAAGTCCGTCTGGCGCATGTGCGAGATCAGCGAGAACAGCGGCTCCCAGAAGTTGTCGATATTGGCGAGCAGCACGGGCTTGGCGTGGCGGCCAAGCTGCTTCCAGGTGAGTTGCTCGACCAGTTCCTCCAGCGTGCCGAGGCCGCCTGGCAGCGCTACGAAGGCGTCGGAGTGTTCGAACATCAGCCGCTTGCGCTCGTGCATGTCGGGGGTGACGATCATCTCCTGCACGCGGGTCAGCGCGTTCTCGCGCATCCGCAGGAAGTCGGGGATGATGCCGGTGACGCTGCCGCCGTGATCGAGCACGGAGGTCGCGACCGCGCCCATCAGGCCGAGGGAGCCGCCGCCATAGACCAGTCGGATGCTGTTTTCAGCGAGAGCCTTGCCGAAGGCCTTGGCGGCTTCGACGAAGCTGGGATTGGTTCCGGGACCGGAGCCGCAATAGACACAGACGGTTTTAATGGTGCTCATTGGCGTCATGATGCATTGCAGCGAAGACGCGTCAAGCCCAATTGGTAATTCGGGCCACCCGGAAATCTACCGGTAAACGACGACAAACAATCGAAGATTCGCCATCTGGCGGGGTGCGCAGGCATCGGGAAGTCTCTATATAGCGAGCGAAAACCGTTAATCGTAACGCCGTCCGCATCCGGCGGGCTTTCAGGCTTCTTGATGAACCAACCTCAACCGCTCGACGGCGCCGACGTTCCCGATCCTGCCGGCGGACCGCTGGAGCGGGCCACGCTGATGGGTACGCTGGCGCATCTGTGGCCCTTTATCTGGCCGGGCGACCGCTTCGACCTGAAGATGCGGGTGGTCTGGTCGCTGGTGCTGCTGCTTGCGGCCAAGCTGATCACGCTGGCCGTGCCGTTCAGCTTCAAATGGGCGACTGATGCGCTGACCGGCGCCAACACCGCGCCGGTGCAGGCCGACAACTGGCACCTCTGGGTGATTGCGTCGCCGCTATTGCTCACCGCGAGCTACGGCGCGATGCGCATCCTGATGGCGGTGCTGACGCAATGGCGTGACGGCATCTTTGCGCGCGTCGCCATGCATGCCGTGCGCAAGCTCGCCACCATCACCTTCGTCCACATGCACGAGCTGTCGCTGCGCTTTCACCTCGAGCGCAAGACCGGCGGCCTGACGCGCGTGCTCGAGCGCGGCCGCGAGGGCATCGAGGTCATCGTGCGTATGGTGATCCTCCAGCTGATCCCGACCATCGTCGAGGTCTCGCTCTTGATGGCCGTGCTGCTCTGGCAGTTCGACTGGCGTTACGTGGTCGCGACGCTGATCACGGTCACGGTCTACATGTATTACACCTACATCGCGACCGAGTGGCGGATCGGCATCCGCCGCAAGATGAACGATTCCGACACCGAGGCGAACACCAAGGCGATCGACTCGCTGCTGAATTACGAGACCGTCAAGTATTTCAGCGCCGAGACGCGCGAGGCGCAGCGCTACGACAAGTCGGTCGCGCGCTACGAGGAGGCGAGCGTCCACACCTACACCTCGCTCGCGGTGCTCAACACCGGCCAGGCCGTGATCTTCACGCTGGGGCTGACCGCGACCATGCTGATGTGCGCGATCGGCGTGCGCAACGGCACCAACACGGTCGGCGATTTCGTGCTGGTCAACGCCATGATGATCCAGCTCTACCAGCCGCTGAACTTCATGGGCATGGTCTATCGCGAGATCAAGCAGGCCATCATCGACATCGAGAAGATGTTCAACGTGCTGGGCCGGGAGGCCGAGATCAAGGATACGCCGGACGCGCAGCCGCTGGCCGTCTCTGCCGGCACCGTGCGTTTCGAGGACGTGCGCTTTGCCTATGAGCCGGCGCGGCCAATCCTCAAGGGGATCAGCTTCGAGGTGCCGGCCGGCAAGACGGTCGCGATCGTGGGCCCGTCGGGTGCAGGCAAGTCGACCATCTCGCGCCTTCTGTTCCGCCTCTACGACGTCTCCGGCGGAAGGATCCTGATCGACGGCCAGGACATCCGCGAGGTCACGCAGGCCTCGCTTCGCGCCTCGATCGGCATGGTGCCGCAGGACACGGTGCTGTTCAACGACACCATCCGCTACAACATTCGCTATGGCCGCTGGGACGCCAGCGATGCCGAGGTCGAGCAGGCCGCGCGGCTCGCGCAGATCGACCATTTCATCCGCATGGCGCCGAAGGGCTATGAGACCCAGGTCGGCGAGCGCGGCCTGAAGCTCTCCGGCGGCGAGAAGCAGCGCGTCGCGATCGCGCGCACCGTGTTGAAGGCGCCGCCGATCCTGGTGCTGGACGAGGCAACCTCGGCACTCGACACCCACACCGAGCACGAGATCCAGGGCGCACTCGATCGCGTGGCGAAGAATCGCACCTCGCTCGTAATCGCGCACCGGCTCTCGACCATCGTCGGTGCCGATGAGATCATTGTGCTGGACCAGGGACGCATTGCCGAACGCGGTACTCACGCCAAGCTGCTCGAGCAGGGCGGCCTCTATGCCAGCATGTGGAACAGGCAGCGCGAGGCCGAGGCTGCACGCGAAAAACTGGCCAGGATGGCCGACAGCGGCGACGCGCCCAACCGGGAGCCACCGCCGGTCGACGACGCCCTGACGCCAGCGGCCGCGGAGTGAGCTTGTCTCCGGTCCCAACTCTGGCCTAAACAACTGCACCGCGCGGGACGACCTGCGCGCCACCAACCCTGAGCGGCAGATAGCGATGTCCATTCTCGATTCGATCCAGCGTCAGATCCCGCCGATCCACAAGGAGGGCTATCCCTTCATCGGCGGCTTTGCGCTCGCAAGCCTCGTCCTGTTCTGGTTGTGGTCGCCGCTCGGGTGGATCGGCACGATACTGACCGTGTGGTGCGCGCTGTTCTTCCGCGACCCCGTGCGCGTCACGCCGGTGCGCGAGGGGCTCGTGGTATCGCCGGCCGACGGCCGCGTCTCGATGATCACCATGGCGCTGCCGCCGGCCGAGCTCGGGCTCGGCGACCGGCCGCTGCCGCGCATCTCGGTCTTCATGAGCGTGTTCAACTGCCATGTGAACCGCAGCCCGATCGCGGGCAGGGTGGACCGCATCGCCTATCGGCCCGGCCTGTTCATCAATGCCGAACTGGACAAGGCGAGCGAGGACAATGAGCGCAACTCGCTGGTCATCTCGACGCCCACGGCGCGGATCGGCGTGATCCAGATCGCAGGCCTGGTCGCCAAGCGCATCGTTTGCTTCGTCAGGGAAGGGCAGGCGATCGGGGCCGGTGAGCGCTTCGGTCTGATCCGCTTCGGCTCGCGCCTCGATGTCTACCTGCCGCCGGGCACCAAGGCACTGGTCTCGGAGGGGCAGACCGCGATCGCCGGCGAGACGATCCTGGCCGACCTCGCCGCCGACGACCCGAGCCGCGCCTATCGCGCCAATTAGCCAAAAGCCGGTCCATGGGGGCCTTCCGCCGCAATGGCGGAGAGGGACGCGGCTTGCTATATCTCGCCTTAAGGTGAGGACGAGCCATGACGCCCTATGACTTCAAATATACCGATACGCCCCGCCGGCGGTTCCGTCCGATCCCGGTGCGGATGCTGGTGCCCAACGTCATCACACTGCTGGCGATCTGCGCCGGCCTGACCGCGATCCGCCTGTCGATCGAAGGGCGGATGTCGCTCGCCGTCTACGCCATCGTGTTCGCGGCCGCGCTCGACGGCATCGACGGTCGCGTCGCGCGCATGATCAAGGGTCAGTCCAAGTTCGGCGCCGAGCTCGACAGTCTCGCAGACTTCGTCAATTTCGGCGTCGCGCCCGGCCTGATGCTGTATTTCTGGCAACTGCATGAGCTCGGCAATGCCGGATGGATTGCCGCCATGGTGTTTGCGATCTCCGGCGGCCTGCGGCTGGCGCGCTTCAACGCCACCATGGACGATCCGAACAAGCCGGCGTTCGCCGCCAATTTCTTCACCGGCGTGCCGGCTCCAGCCGGTGCGATCACGGTGCTGCTGCCGATATATATCGCATTCCTCGATCTCGGCCGGCTGCCGGCGGCGGTGACGGCGGCCTATACGCTTCTAATCGCCTTCCTGATGGTGTCGCGCCTGCCGGTGTTCTCCGGCAAGACCAAGCGCATGCGCGTGCCGCCCGAGCTGGTGCTGCCGGCGTTCGTCGCGGTCATTGTCTTCATCGCTATCCTGATCGCCTATCCCTGGCACGTGCTCTCCATCGGCACGGTGCTGTATCTGCTCGGCCTGCCGCTCGGCTACAAATCCTATCGCGACCAGGCGCGCACGATGGCGGCCACCGCGCCGGCGGGAGGCGAGGTCTCGTCGCCGCCCTCGGCGCCGACGTTGGCAAATCTGTCGGAGCCGCCGCACGACGATCGGCCCGAACGACTGCACTGAGCGTCAACACGCGGATATCTGCCATGAGGGCGTCCTGAGTTGGGTTGAGACCCGATCTCGGCTATATCGCCTTGTGCCGGTGGCAACACGACAACAGCCGCCAATCTGGGAGAGAACGCCGTGACTGATACCGTGACCGGGCCGCTGCCTGCTTCCGTGCTCGAAGCGCTGGGCCGCTATGACACGCCGACGATCTGCAACGCCATGGAGATCGTGGCGCCCGAGCGCCGCCTGATCGGCTACACCACGAAGCAATTGGTCTGCCCGTTTCCCGATCTGCCGCCGATCGTCGGCTACGCCCGCACAGTCGCGATCCGCTCGGTGCTGAAGTCCTCGCTGCCGGCAGAAGAGCAGGCCAAGCGCCGCATCGAATACTACGAATATGTCGGCACCGGCCACGGCCCGCGCATTTCGGTGATCCAGGACATCGACGGTCCCGATGTCGGCTATGGCGCGTTCTGGGGCGAGGTGCAGAGCAACGTGCACAAGGCGCTCGGCTGCCTCGGCGTCATCACCGACGGCTCGATCCGCGACATCCCGCAATGGGCGCCTGGCTTTCAGGCGTTGGCCGGCTCGATCGGTCCCTCGCACGCCTGGGTGCATGCCGAGAGCTTTGGCGGCGAGGTGCGCGTCGCCGGCATGACCGTGAAGTCGGACGATCTGATCCATGCTGACCAGCACGGCGCCATCGTGATCCCGCTCGACGTCGCCGCAAAGCTGCCGGAGGCCGCCGAACTCTGCGGCCGCCGCGAGACGCCGATCCTGGAGATCGCCCGCAGCCCCGACTTCTCGCTGGAGAAGCTGAAGGCCGCACTGAAGCGCTCGGCGGAGATCCATTGAGTCCGGAGAAGCGTCATGGACATGGCCGGCAAGACGGTGCTGATCACGGGCTCGACCGATGGTGTCGGGCGCTACGTCGCAAGCCGTCTTGCCGCTGCGGGCGCGCGCGTCCTGATCCATGGCCGGAGTGCCGAGCGTGCGAGAGCGCTGATTGACGAAATCAAGAAGGCCGGCCACGTCGCGCCGACCTTCTACCAGGCCGACCTGTCGACGATGGCGGGCACCCGCGAACTCGCCAATGCCGTAAAGCGGGATCATCAACGTCTCGACGTCTTCGTCAGCAACGCGGGCATCGGCTCGCAGAACGACGGGCCGAAACGCCAGGAGAGCGCTGACGGTCACGAGCTGCGCTTTGCCGTGAACTACCTCTCGGGCTTCCTGCTCGCCCATCTGTTGCTGCCGCTGCTGAAGGCCGCAGCACCGTCACGCATCGTCAACGTCGCCTCGCTCGGCCAGCATCCGATCGATTTCGTCGACGTCATGATCACGAAGGGCTACAGCGGCTCACGCGCTTATGCGCAGAGCAAGCTTTCGCAGATCATGTTCACGATCGATCTTGCGGAGGCACTGAAGGGCACCGGCGTCGCCGTGAACGCGCTGCATCCCGCGACCTACATGAATACCACGATGGTGCGCGCAGGCGGCATCACCCCGATCTCGACGGTGGAGCAGGGCGGCGCCGCGATCCTGCATCTCGTCGAGGGCGACGATGTTGCCGATAAGAGCGGGTTGTTCTTCAACGGCATGAACGAGGCGCGCGCCATTCCACAGGCCTACGATGCCGATGCGCGCAGGCGCCTGCGCGCGCTCAGCCTGGAGCTGACGGGGGGTATCGTCCTAGCGCCCCCGATTATGGTTAGCGAAGTGTTGAGATTCCTGTCGGCGGTCGGCAAAGCCGCCGCCATTTCAGCGCGCTGCACCGGTCTGGCGCGACGGCTCAACTTAACCTTTACGGGTCTTTAATGGCGGCCCTCTAGGGTTTCCGATGCGGTTCGGGGTTGGGCCGCGCCAGCGGCCAGGACGGCCGTTGTTGCGTACGCGTTGGAGTATCCCATGGATATTATGACGGGCGTCGGGCTCACGGCGGGCATCGTCGTCATCACGGCGATGATCTTCATGGGCGGCGACCTGCACATGTTCATCTCCGAACATGCGATGATCATCATCTTCGGCGGCTCGATCTCCGCCACCATGATCCGCTTCCCGCTCAGCGCGCTCCTGCACGGCCTTCCGCTCGGCGCCAAGTTCGCCTTCACCATGAGCCGCCTGTCGGCCCACGACCTCGTCGACGAGCTCGCCCGCATCGCCGAGATCGCCCGCAAGCAGGGCCCGGTGGGCCTCGAAAAGGTCGAGACCGACGAGCCGTTCCTTGCCAAGGGCATCCGCTACGTCGCCGACGGCTACGATCTCGACTTCATCCGCGACAATCTCGAGCGCGACCGCGACAACTTCCTGATGCATCTGGACGAGGGCAGCAAGATCTATCGCGCCATCGGCGACTGCGCCCCGGCCTTCGGCATGATCGGCACGCTGATCGGAATGGTGCAGATGTTCGCGAACATGACCGACCCCTCCAAGCTCGGCCCGTTCATGGCGACCGCGCTGCTTGCAACCCTGTACGGCGCGCTCGTCGCGAACCTGTTCTGTTTACCGATCGCCGACAAGCTGCACGGCAAGCTGCTCGACGAGGAGACCAACCGCACCCTGATCATCGACGGCATCCTGATGATCCGCGACTCCAAGAGCCCGACGCTGGTGCGCGAAATGCTGCTGGCCTATCTGCCGGAGAAGCATCGTCAGGCCGAAGGCGAGCCGGTGCCGGCGTAAGGCGCCCGCCGGGATTTTGACAGATGGCCAAGAAGAAACGCGGCGATGCGCACGGCGGCGGTCACGGCTGGTTCGTGACCTTCGCCGACCTGATGGGCTTGATGATGAGCTTCTTCGTGATGCTCGTCGCGTTCTCGACGCAGGACGCCAACAAGCTGAAGATCGTCGCTGGCTCCATGCGCGATGCCTTCGGCGTACAGAGCGAAGCGCGCTACGCCGGCATCGTCGAGTCCGACGGCCTGCCGACGCGTCCGCGGCTGAAGCACGTCGATCACATCCAGCCCGAGGATTCCTCCAACACCCCGACGCCGGACCAGGAGGATCGCGACCGCACGTCGGGCGCCAAGCTCAAGGTCGATCGCAATTTTGCGCTCGCCGCCGCCTCGCTGCGCCAAGCCTTGCAGGACATGCCGGAACTGACCGAGATGTCCAAGCACATCATGTTCGAGGAGACCAAGCAGGGCCTCAATCTGGAGATCGTCGACCAGGACGGCCGTTCGATGTTCGCCGATGGCTCCAAGGTACCCTATGACCGCACCCGCCGCCTGATCGAGAAGCTCGCGATTCCGCTCAAGGCAACGCCGCTCCGCGTCTCCATCGCCGGCCACACCGCGGCTGGATTCGTGCCGACTCGCAGCGACTATGGCGCCTTCGATCTGGCGGCCGACCGCGCCAATGCCGTGCGCCAGATCCTCGAACGCGAGGGCCTGCCGCCGTCGCACATCTTCGCCGTCGCGGGCAAGGCGGACACCCAGCCGCTGTTTCCGGACGATCCATCGCTTGCGGCCAATCGGCGGGTCACGATCACCCTGATGCGCGAAGATCCGCCGCTTCCGCCGAATTTGAAGCCGTAGAGCTTTGCGCTACCATCTTACCTGAGGCATCGCGTCGCACTGGCGACGACTGACCGTTGCTGCGCCGTCACAGTATCGGCGCCTGCTTTGCTGTCCCGATTGACAGGCGCGCAGGAACCGTCAAAAGGCGCCGGATCAACTCTCGGGAAGAAGCGTTTCTAGTCTCACATGGCGGCGAGCATCACATCGACCGAAGCCCAGGAAGGTTCGGTCACCTCGGGTTTCTGGGGCCTGACGCTGGGAAGCATCGGCGTCGTCTTCGGCGATATCGGCACCTCGCCGCTCTACGCATTCCACGAGGCGGTCAGGGGCGCGGCCCATGGCGAACCGGTCCCGCGAGCCATGGTGCTCGGCGTGCTCTCGCTGATCCTGTGGGCGCTGTTTATCGTCGTCACTGCCAAATACGTGCTGTTGCTGCTTCGCGCCGACAACAACGGGGAGGGCGGCACGCTTTCGCTGATGGCGCTCGGCCAGCGTGCGCTCGGGCGGCGGAGCTGGTTCCTGCTCGCGCTCGGCGTGGTCGGCGCTTCCATGTTCATCGGCGATTCCATGATCACGCCGGCGATCTCGGTGCTGTCGGCGGTCGAGGGTCTCAAGCTCGCGACGCCTGCGTTCGAACACTACGTCGTGCCGCTCACGGTCCTCATCCTGGCGCTGCTGTTCGCGGTCCAGAGCAAGGGGACGGCGCTGGTGGCTTCGGCGTTCGGGCCGGTGATGGTGGTGTGGTTCACCTGCCTTGCGCTGATGGGCATCGTCAACATCGCCAACGATCCCTCGGTGCTGGTTGCGATCAATCCGTATTACGCGCTGCAGTTCCTGCTGTCGCACGGCACGATCGGCCTGGTGACATTGGGCGCCGTGTTCCTGGCGGTGACCGGCGGCGAAGCGCTCTACGCCGATCTCGGCCATTTCGGCCGCAAGCCGATCCAGTCGGCCTGGATGTTCTTCGTGCTGCCCTCGCTCCTGATCAACTATTTCGGGCAGGGCGCGCTGGTTCTGTCCGATCCCAGCGCGATCGAACATTCCTTCTATCGGATGGTGCCGGAGAATCTGGTGCTGCCGCTGGTCGGACTTGCGACCGCCGCGACCGTGATCGCGAGCCAGGCGGTGATCACGGGCGCCTATTCGCTGGTCTATCAGGCGGTGCAACTTGGCCTCTTGCCGCGCTTCGAGGTGCGCTACACCTCCGCAACCCATGCTGGCCAGATCTATTTGCCGCGTGTCAACCGGCTGCTTCTGATTGGCGTGTTGCTGCTGGTGATGTTGTTCCATACCCCCAGCAACCTGGCTTCGGCCTACGGCATCGCGGTCTCCACCACCATGGTTGCCGACGGCATCATGGGCTTCGTCGTGATCTGGAAATTGTGGAACTGGCGTGCCGCCGCGGCTGCGGCGGTGATCGTGCCCTTCGTCGTGGTCGACATGAGCTTCTTCAGCGCCAACCTGCTCAAGCTGCTCGAAGGCGCCTGGGTGCCGCTGCTGTTCGGCGTCGCCATGGCGGGGACGATCTGGACCTGGCGGCGCGGGTCGGCAATCCTGATCCAGAAGACGCGCCGGATCGAGGTGCCGCTGGATGATCTGATCCGCAGCCTGGAGAAGCGGCCGCCGCACATCGTCAAGGGCACCGCGGTGTTCCTGACCAGCGATCCCGCCTTCGTGCCGACGGCGCTATTGCACAATCTCAAGCACAACAAGGTGCTGCACGAGCACAACGTGATCCTCACCATCGAGACCGCGCAGACGCCGCGGGTCGATCTGTCCGAGCGATTCCGGATGGAGAAGATCAGCGACAAGTTCTCGAAGGTCCGGCTGCGCTTCGGCTACATGGAGCAACCGAACGTTCCCAAGGCGCTCGCGATCGCGCGCAAGCAGGGCTGGCAGTTCGACATCATGTCGACGTCGTTCTTCGTGTCGCGAAGGTCGTTGAAGGCCTCGGCACAGTCGGGTATGCCATTGTGGCAGGACCACATCTTCATTGCGCTGAGCCGGTCTGCCAATGACGCCACCGACTATTTCCAGATTCCGACGGGGCGGGTGGTTGAAGTCGGAACCCAAGTGACTATTTGAGCGCAATTGGCGGACCCATGCGAATTTTGCATGGTGTGGGCTCAAAATCGGGCTAGGCTATGCCATCAGCGCAGGACTATAAGCCGCGCGCTCTTCCAGCCGTAGTGCGGCGAAGCATTTTTAGAGGCCACCGGGCTCTCCCATGACAAGCGACGTAGCGATTTCCGCCCCGGAAACGGCGGCGGCCAATGGCCATGGCGAGGCCCATACAACCGCCGGTTTCGGTGCGCTGACGCTCGGCAGCATCGGTGTCGTCTATGGCGATATCGGCACCAGCCCGCTCTATGCGTTCCGCGAGGCAGTGCTGGCGGCTTCGGGCGTGGAGGGGGTGCCGACGTCGGCGGCCGTTCTCGGTGTGGTGTCTCTCATCCTCTGGGCGCTCATCGTCGTGGTGACGCTCAAATACGTCGTGATCCTGCTGCGCGCCGACAACAATGGCGAGGGCGGCACGCTCGCCCTGATGGCGCTGGCCCAGCGCGCGGTCGGTACGCGCGGGGCGACGGTCGTCTCGCTCGGCATCATCTCCGGTGCCCTGTTCTATGGCGATGCTGTGATCACGCCTGCGGTCTCGGTGCTATCGGCGATCGAAGGCATGAAGGATGTCACGCTGCGGTTCGAGCCCTATATCGTTCCACTGACGGTGGTGATCCTGGTTTGCCTGTTCGCTGTCCAGTCGCGCGGCACTGCCCGCGTCGCAGCGTTCTTCGGCCCCGTGATGTGCGTCTGGTTCGCGGTCATTGCGGTGGCGGCGATCCATCCGATCATCCAGCAGCCGCAGGTGCTGTTCGCGCTCAACCCCTTCTATGCCGTGTCCTTCATGTTCCACCACGGCATCATCGGCTTCGTGACGCTCGGCGCGGTGTTCCTGGCGGTCACCGGCGCCGAGGCGCTCTATGCCGACCTCGGCCATTTCGGCAAGCGGCCGATCCAGACCGCCTGGCTGTTCATCGTGCTGCCGTCGCTGGCGCTGAACTATCTGGGGCAGGGCGCGCTCGTCCTTGGCGATCCCGGCGCGATCGTGAGCCCGTTCTTCCAGCTCTTCCCGCAAGGTTTTATGCGCGGCAGCATGGTCGTGCTTGCTACCGCGGCCACTGTCATCGCGAGCCAGGCCGTCATCACCGGCGCCTATTCGCTGACGCGCCAGGCGATCCAACTCGGGCTGCTGCCGCGCTTTGAAATTCGCCATACATCTGAAGCCCATTCCGGCCAGATCTTCATCCCGCGCATCAACCAGCTGCTGCTGGTCGCGGTGATCATGATGGTGCTGCTGTTCCGCTCCTCCAGTGCGCTGGCCTCCGCCTACGGTATCGCCGTGACCGGCACCATGGTGGTCACTGGAATGATGGGCTTTGTCGTGATCTGGAAGGCGTGGAAGTGGTCGCCGGTCGCCGCCGCCGCGCTGATCGCGCCGTTCCTCTGCCTCGACCTGACCTTCCTCGCCGCCAACCTGCTCAAGGTGTTTGAGGGCGGCTGGGTGCCGCTCGCGCTCGGCTCCCTCATGATCACCCTGATGTACACGTGGCGGCGCGGCAGCCGGCTCCTGTTCGAGAAGTCGCGCAAGCTCGAATTCCCGCTCGCCGACCTCGTGGCGATGCTCGAGAAGCGGCCACCGCAGCGCGTGCCCGGGACCGCCGTCTTCCTGACCAGCGATCCTCTGAGCGCGCCGACCGCGCTGATGCATAGTCTGAAACACTACAAGGTGCTGCACGAGAAGAATGTAATTCTCACCATCGAAACCGCGCAGACCCCGCGCATCGATCCGGCCGAGCGCGTGAGGCTGGAGCAGATCAGCCCGACCTTCTCCAAGGTGGCGCTGAAGTTCGGCTTCATGGAATCGCCCAACGTGCCGAAGGCCCTGGCGATCGCCCGCAAGCTCGGCTGGCAGTTCGACATCATGTCGACCTCGTTCTTCCTGTCGCGCCGGGCGCTCAAGCCCGCCGCCCATTCCGGCATGCCGCGCTGGCAGGACCGGCTGTTCATCTCGCTCAGCCGCTCCGCCAACGATGCCACCGACTATTTCCAGATCCCCAGCGGCCGCGTGGTCGAGGTCGGCACCCAGGTGACGATCTAGGCCAGGGAACTTCGGGCCTTCAAAGCGCGCTTCAAGTCGCTGCGATTTAGCTTTAACTTGCGCCGCGCGGCTCAAGCCTTTGTAGCGCTTGATTTTCGTGAGCCGAGAGGCGAGGTTGCCGCCGGCCGGGACCACCCCGGCATGCGGCTGCGACGTTGGAGGATGATGTGGCGAACCAGGTACAGGATCTGACCCCGGAGGAGGTCTCCAAGGGTGTCGAGGAAGGGCGCTATCTGCTCGTCGACGTCCGCGAGCCGAACGAGGTTGAGGCCGAGGCCTATCCTTACGGCGTCGTGGTGCCGCTCTCGACCTTCGATCCCAAGGCGATCCCCGATCCCCATGGCAAGCAGGTCGTGTTCGCCTGCCGCTCCGGCAAGCGTTCGGTGACGGCCTCGCTCGCGGCGCAGGCGGCGGGTCTGGCTTACGACAAGCATCTGGCCGGTGGCATTTTGGGCTGGAAGGCGGCAGGGCTCCCCACCAAGGCCGGTGGCTAACCTCGCGATGACGACCAAGAGCTCTTCGCTGAACAAGGTCTTCGCCGACCTGCCTGTCACCATTTTCGAGGCGATGTCGCAGGCCGCGCGCGACAACAACGCCATCAATCTCGGCCAGGGTTTCCCTGACGATCCCGGCCCTGAGGACATCCGCCGCGCCGCGGCCGACGCCTCGCTGAACGGCTACAACCAGTACCCGTCGATGATGGGCTTGCCGGAACTGCGCCAGGCGATCGCGACGCATTACGGCCATTGGCACGGCCTCAAGCTCGATCCGATGAGTGAGGTGATGGTGACCTCCGGCGGCACCGAGGCGCTGACCTCGGCGATTCTCGCGGTGGTCCAGCCCGGCGACGAGGTGGTCTGCTTCCAGCCGGTCTATGATTCCTACCTGCCGATCATCCGCCAGGCTGGCGGCATTCCGCGCCTCGTGCGGCTCGAGCCGCCGCATTGGCGGCTGAATGAGGACATGCTGAAAAGCGTCTTCAATTCAAAGACCAAGGCGGTCCTCTTCAACAATCCCCTGAATCCGTCCGCGGTGGTCTATCCGCGTGAGGACCTTGAGCTGCTGGCGCGCTACTGCCAGGAGTTCGACGTCATCGCGATCTGCGACGAGGTCTGGGAGCACGTCACCTTCGACGAGCACAAGCACATCCCGCTGATCACCATCCCCGGCATGCGCGAGCGCACCATCAAGGTCGGCTCGGCCGGCAAGATCTTCTCGCTGACGGGCTGGAAGATCGGATTCGTCTGCGCCGCGCCGCCCTTGCTGCGCGTCGCGGCCAAGGTGCACCAGTTCCTGACCTTCACGACCGCGCCGAACCTCCAGGCAGCCGTCGCCTACGGCCTCGGCAAGCCCGACGACTACTTCCTGTCGATGCGCAAGGATCTGACGCGGAGCAGGGACCGTCTGACCAAGGGGCTGGAGAGCCTCGGCTTCCCCGTGCTGAAGTCGCAAGGGACCTACTTCCTCACCGTGGACCTGTCGCCGCTCGGGCTCAACGAGAGCGATACCGAGTTCTGCTGGCGCATCGTGAAGGACTACAAGGTGGCGGCGATCCCGGTATCGGCGTTCTACGAGCAGGACCCCGTGACCTCGGTGGTGCGCTTCTGCTTTGCCAAGAAGGACGAGACCCTCGACACCGCGCTGGAGCGGCTGTCCGACGCGGTACGCGGGCGCAAGAGGTAGGTGAAGATGACGAACGTCGGCCGCTCGGGGCTTTGTCTTGGTTTCGCAATCGCCGCGGCGCTGACGTTGCTTTCCGCTCCTGCGGGGGCCGAGGAGCGCGTCGTCAACTTCTACAACTGGTCCAACTACATGGCGCCTGGTGTCCTTGAGGACTTCACCAAGGAGACCGGCATCAGGGTGGTCTACGACACCTTCGACGCCAACGAGACGCTGGAGACGCGCCTGATGGCCGGCAAGTCCGGCTACGACGTCGTGGTGCCCACCGCCTATTTCCTGCAGCGCCAGATCAAGGCCAACATCTTCCAGAAGCTCGACAAGTCGAAGCTGCCGAACCTCGCCAACGCCTGGCCGATGGTGACCAAGCATCTGGCGACCTACGATCCCGGCAACGACTTCGCCGCCAACTACATGTGGGGCACGACGGGCATCGGCTACAACGTCGCCAAGGTGAAGCAGATCCTGGCGCCCGATGCCAAGATCGACAGCTGGGAGATCGTCTTCAAGCCTGAGAACCTCGCCAAATTCAAAGACTGCGGCGTGCACATGCTGGACTCCGCCGACGACATCTTTCCGGCGGCGCTGAACTATCTCGGGCTCGATCCGAACTCGACCAAGCAGGCCGACCTCGAGAAGGCCGCCGATGTCGTCGCCAAGGTCCGCCCGTCCGTGCGCAAGTTCCACTCCTCCGAATACCTCAGCGCGCTCGCCACCGGCGAGATCTGCTTCGTGGTCGGCTGGTCCGGCGACATCATGCAGGCCCGCGCCCGCGCGGCCGAGGCCAAGAATGGCGTCGAGATCGGCTATGCCATTCCGAGGGAGGGCGCGCAGATGTTCTTCGACAATCTCGCGATTCCCGCGGATGCCAAGAACGTCAACGAAGCCTACGAGCTGATCAACTATCTCTACCGCCCGGACGTTGCCGCCAGGAACTCGAGCTTCCTGTCCTACGCCAGCGGCAACCTCGCCAGCCAGAAGCTGGTCGACCCAAAGATCCTGAACGACAAGAACATCTATCCTGATGAGGCGACGCTCTCAAAGCTGTTCGTCATCACCGCCCGCGATCCCGCCACCCAGCGCATCATCAACCGGCTCTGGACCAAGGTGAAGACGGGGCGCTGAGGGGGCGCGGTCACGCCTCGGATCACCGCCAAAACTAAAATCTGCAAAACAACCCCATGCACAGTAGAACCGTCATCATCGCGTTGCCGGCTGTGGTGGTGCTCGAGTCGCGACGCGGCTTGGCTTTATCGGCGCGCAGGCGCAAAAGCCTGAAGCGCTTCTTCCAGGGCGCGAATTGAGCCGCGAGATGCGCTTGATGTCATCAGGCGCGGCCATTTGACTCGTCGGGCAAAACACCGGCACTATTGCATCGTGGCCATCAGGTCCAAATACCGCGCTCTTGATGCGAAGCATCGAGAGGCATGGCCGCCTACCATTCATAACGTACCGTGCCCTTGCCGGCGTAAGTCTGCGTGCTGCGGGAGAATTCGCCCTCGACGGTGCCTGCAAGCGAGAGGCCGTTTCTCCATTTCATTTCCGCGCGGCCGCTGACGAGCGCGGAATCGGCCGCGGGGCGCGCGCCGTTGACCGTGAAGGCGGCGCCGGGGAGCGTCTGGAAGGCGGCGCTGACGAGGCGGTCGGTGTTGGAGTCATGGGCCCAGGCGAGCCGGCCGCGCAGGGTGAGCACGCCTTCGTTGACGAGGAAGCGCTGGTCGGTGCGCGCGCCGAGCTCGGTGCGGATGTTGGTCGTGTCTTGTGAGGCGTATGAGAGCGCAAACTGGTTGCTGCCGACGAGCGCGGTCTCGCCGTAGCCGGGCAGGTGGAAGGAGGTCGCTTGTACCGCCGCGTAGGGCGTGACGCCGAAGGTGGAGGCGGGAATTGGGGCAAAGCGCCAGCCCGTTTCCAGGCGGCCGGCAAAGGTGCTGGCCTTGAAGTTCGCGGTCAGCTTGTCGGTGCCTGAGACCGTCACGGTGCGATCCGTGGTCACGTCCTGCCAGCCATAGGCGAGCGCGGCCGAAACATAACCCGGTCCAAAGTTGTGGCGGGCATAGAGGCCGGCCTGGAAGATGTCGGCGCGGCCGCTGCCGAGCGCATCCGCGACCGAGAAATTGAACCCGGCGCCGCCGAGCGCGAAGCCGACCAGCGTGTCCGGCGAGAGGCGATAGTCGGCGCCGACCGCCGTGCCGTAGATGCGGCTGGTGGTCGAGCTCGAACCGGCCACAGCGCTGCCGTTCACCGTGCTCGCGCCGCCGTAGCCTGAGGCCCACACCCCCCCAGCGCCGGTCGATGACATCGCCGCTCGCCTCGCGCGGTGTCACCGCGGCATAGGCCTCACGGATTCCGGCGCTGTGGTTCTTGGCGTCGTCCTGCGCGGTAGCGGCATAGCCCAGCGCTCCGCCGTCGGCGCTGCGTCCGCCGTCCGTGCCGCCATTGAGCGGATCGAGCATATTTATGAACTGCTGCGTGGCGTCGAACGCGGCCTGCGTGCTGGCGGCGCCGGGCTGGCCCGAGACCTGGCTGAGTGCGTGGTTCAATTGCGCACCGCTCATGTTGAGCAACACATCGAAGCCGGCCGGCGGCGTCCCACCGCTCTCGACCGCCTTGTTGATGCCGCCGGCGACGCTGGTCTGGTTGCCACTCGCGCCCGCCGGCAGCACGATCGTGCTTGGATCGAGCACGAGATAGACGTTGTTCAAATCGTAGGTGAGGTGGGGATTGCGGGCAGGACTGAAACTGCCGGTGACGTTCAGCCCGGAGAACCGCGTTCCGCCGAGCCCGCCGGTCGCGTTGAGAATGGTGTAGGTCTGGCTGCGGAAGCTGCCGGGCAGCGCCACGGCCTGCACAGTGCCACCAGTGAGCGTCGCGGCGCCCGAAACATTGGTCCTGTCGGCGGCGGCCGTGGAGACCTCGACCGTATAGAAGCTGCCGGCACTGAAGGTGAGGTTGCCGCTGACGGTGAGCGTGCCGATGGAATTGCCGGGCGCGAGCGCGCCGCCGCTTGCAATCGTGGTGTTGCCGACGATGCCGGTGCCGCCGAGAATGCCGCCGCTGTTCACGGTGACGCCGCTCGACGATGCGATCGAACCATTCACCGCAAGCGTGCCGCCGTCGACCGTGGTGGCGCCGGTATAGGTGTTGGTGCCCGACAGCGTCAGCGTACCGGTGCCGGTCTTGACCAGCGAAGCGCCGGTGTAGCCGCCGGCACCGCCATCCGCGATCACCCCGGTGACGGTGGTCGACAGATTGTTCAAGCCGACCGTCAGTTCCTTGCCGCCGAGATAGAATGTCCCGTTGCCCGCGATCGAGCCCGCGGTAGGTTTGTTGTCGCCGTTCGGGCCGGTGCTCATCGAGAGATCGAAGACAGCGCCGGGCGCGTTGTTGACGAGCTGCGCATTGCCGGGCGTCGAGTTGCCATCGAACAGCACGTTGCCACTGTTTGTGATGGTGGCGCTACCGGCCGTGGCGTTGGTGTCGAACGTCAACTGGCTGTTGTTGGTGATGGTGGCGCTGCCGGCCGTGGAGGAGGAGGCGAACAGCAACTGATCGTTGTTGGTGATGGTCGCGCTGCCCGCGGAGCTGGTATCTTTAAATTCGAATGTGCCGGTGCTGTTGTTCGTGATGATCGCGGTGCCGGCGCTGCTGTGGTCCAGGAAAGTCAGCGTGCCCTGGGTGATGTTGGCGATAGTGGCATTACCGGCCGTGCTGGTGCCGTGGAATTCCGTGGTGCCTTTGTTCGTAACGGTCGCGTTGCCGGCGCTGCTGCTGTCCCAGAAGGTCAGCCTGCCGGAGGCGATGTTGGCGATCGTGGCGCTGCCGGCCGTGCTCGCACTCGCAAACGACATGGAGGAGACGTTGGTCATGGCCGCGTTGCCTGCCGTGCTGTTGTCCCCGAAAGTCAGGTAGCTGTTGTTGGTGATGGTCGCATGACCGGCTGTAGCGGAGTTGCCGAATGTCATGCCGCCATTGTTGGTGATGGATGCGCTGCCCGCTGTGCTGTTGTCCACGAAGTACACGGACGATATCGAATAGACGTTGGTGATGTCCGCGCTTCCAGCCGTGCTCGAGCCGGTGAAGGTCAGGGTCCGGTTGTTGGTGATGGTTCCGCTGCCGGCCGCGCTCGTGTCGTTGAAGGTTAGTTGACCGCTGTTGGTGATTGTGGCGGCCCCGGCGGTGCTCGAGTTGTTGAAGTTGATGCTGCCGGTGGAATTGTTGGTGATCGTGGCGGTCCCAGCCGTGCTCGTGTTGTTGAAGGTCAGGGCGCCGCTGTTGGTGATGGTCGCGCTGCCAGCAGTGCTGGTGTCGCGGAAATAGGTCGTGCCATTGTTGGTGATGGCGGCGGTACCTGCTGTGCTGGTGTCGTAGAAACTCAGCTGGCCGATATTGGTGACGCTGGCGCTGCCGGCACTTGTATCGTTGCGGAAATTTGTATTTCCGCTGTTCGAGATGCTGGTGATGCCGCTCGTGTCGGCGTTGACGACGTCGAATGTGGCCCCACTGCCGACGGTGACTGTCCCCAGAACAGAGCCGGTCGCACCGCCACTGCCGATCTGGAGCGTACCGCCCGAAATCGTCGTGCCGCCGCTATAGCTGTTATGTCCGGTCAGGATGAGCGTGCCGGCGCCAGCCTTGATGAGCGACGTGCCGTTCCATCCGGTCGCGGGGTTCGCTGCCTGATCGGTCAGTGCTGTCCCGACCGTGAAGGTGTCGGTGGCGTTGGTCAGCGTGAAGGTGCCATGGGCGAGGTCGTTACCCGCCGTCCAGCTCAGACCGTAGGTGGCGAGGTATTGCAGGTCGTCGGCCGATTTACGGACGGACATCGTGAGGTAGTCTACCGTGCCGCTGAAGCCACCGATGGTGACGTTGGCGAAGTCGCCGCTGATGCCCGATCGGGTGTCGATCAGCACCTTGTCGAGCTGGCTAGCATCGTTGATGCCGCTGATGTTGAAGGCGACGCCGTTGCCGATCGCGACGCGGTCGGCAGACAGCGCGGGGCTGTTCGTGCCCGCGACGATGGATAATGCGGTGTTGTTGCCGAAGGTTACGGTCTGCGCGACATTCAGGGTGGCCGGCGCCTGAATCGCCAAGGTGCCGCCGGTCACATTGAGGTTGCCGCCCAGATTGTTGCTGCCGCTCGCGCTGCCATCGCCGAACTGCAACCGGCCGCTGGAGACGGTTGTGTCGCCGCTATAGGTGTTCGTGCCGGTCAGGATCGTGGTGCCCGAACCGATCTGCTGTACGGAACCGCTGCCGGAAATATTGACGGCCAAGGTGACCGCGTTGCTGCGGTTGAAGGCGAGCACGCCGTCGTTGACGACAGTGCCGGCAATCGAGCCGGTCGTGCCGCCATTGCCGATCTGCAAAGTGCCGGCCGCGATCGTGGTGCCGCCGGTGTAGCTGTTGTGTCCGGTCAGGATCGTGGTGCCCGAGCCGATCTGCTGCACGGCACCGCTGCCGGAAATATCGCCGGGCAAGGTGACCGCGTCGCTGCGGTTGATGGTGAGCACGCCGTCGTTGACGACATTTCCGTCGATCGAGCCCGTCGTCCCGCCATTGCCGATCTGCAAGGTGCCGGCCGCGATCGTGGTGCCGCCAGTGTAGCTGTTGTTCCCGGTCAGCGTCAGCGTGCCGGTGCCGGTCTTGACCAGCGAACCGCCAGTGCCGCCGGAGGCGCCGCCATCCGCGATGACCCCGCTGACCGTGGTGGAAGCATTGTTGCTGCCGACGGTGAGCTGCTTCGACCCCAGGAAATAACTGCCCGCGCCCTCGATCGAGCCGGCGGTCATCCCGGCCACCGTCAGGCCCGAGATGTCGAACGCGCCGCCGGCGTTGGTGAGGAAGCGGGCGCTGCCGCCGCTGCTGGAGTCGTGGAACGCTGTCGTTCCGCCAGCATCGGTGGTGACGGTGGCGCTGCCGGCGCTTGTGCCGTTGTGGAAATCCGTGGTTCCGGAATTCCAAATGCTGGTGATTCCACTGGTGTTTGCGTCAACGAGACTGAATGTGCTGCCGGCGCTGACGGTGACATCGCCCTGGATCGCGCCGGTGCTGCCGACGGTGCCGAGCTGCAGCGTGCCGGCGTTGATCGTGGTGCCGCCGGTATAGGTGTTGGCGCCTGTGAGGATCGCGGTCCCGCCGCCGGCTTTGGTCAGGGCACCGGCGCTGGCTAGCGTCGCGCTGATCGAACCGCCCGAGAGATTGATTGCGGTTGAAGCCGTGATCGTGCCTGTTCCGGTCACGCTGCCGCCATTGACGTTCAACGTCCCGACGCCGAGATTGTAACCTGCGCCGATGTTGACGATCGCGCTTCCGCTGTTGGTCAGCGTGCCAACCCCGGTCATGTTGCCGCCGGTCAGCGTCAGCACGCCGTTGTTCTGGTTTGTGATGTCGCCTGTGACGGCGACGTTGCCGCCGAGCACTTTGATGTTGCCGTCGTTGACGATGCTGTTCGTTCCCGAAGACAGCGTCGCCGTTCCGGTGGGACCGTTAAAATTGATCGTGCCGCCGCTAAGATTGTTCACCGCACCGGCGTCGACAATGGCACCGCCGGCGCCGACATCGATGACCGCGTTGTTGTTGAGCGTGTTGCCGACGCCTTGCAACGTCGCCCCGGCGCCGATGCTGATCGTGCTTCCATTGTTGTTGATCGTCTGGGCGCTCAGCGTGCGGCCGGCGCCGATGGCGATGGTGCCGTAGTTCGTCAGCGTCGTGATGCCGGTTGCGTCATTCGCCGCCGTTGCCCCCGTCACCGACATGGTGACGCCGCCATTGACCTGGACCGTGCTGTTGAAAGCGCCTGCCATCGTCGTGGCGCCGCCGAGTTCGATCGCGCCGATGTTGCTGCCGGCGAGCGCCGTGATGCTGTTGACGCCGCCGGTGATGACGATGGCGGACGAAAGCACGCCGGTCCCCCCGCCAAAAGGCATCGTGTTGGCGGCACCCTGCTCACCGCCGGCGATCGTACCGCTGTTGACGATGGTCAGGTTCTGGCCGACGATTCCATAGCCGCCGGCCTGCGGCCTGGAGGAAATATTCACGTTCTGGAAATCTGTGCCGCCGTCACCGCCCTTGATCGAGCCTGAATTGGTGATCATCAGCCCGGCGGAAGCCGTAGCGGTAACGCCATTGCCGCCGCGCCCGCCGATGCCGTCAGCGGGAGAACTCGGGAAGGGGAGGCCCGGACCGTAACCCGCGCCACCGCCGCCGCCGTTGCCGCCGGCGATCGTGCCGGTGTTGACGAGATTGCTGCCCGTCGTGGCGATGACGCCCGACCCGCCGCCGCCGCCACCACCACCGGCCCCATAGGAGTAGGTCGGGCTGAAGACAGAATTGCCCCGGCCGCCGTTGCCGCCGTTGCCGCCCGTGATCGCGGCGTTGTTCGTCACGTCCGAGGTTAAGGTCAGCCCGGCGCCGCCTGCACCGCCGCCGCCGCCGCCTGCTCCAGCGCTGTAGCCCTGGCCACCCCCGCCGCCCTGAT
>NZ_LGHM01000161.1 GCF_001908185.1 Bradyrhizobium sp. AS23.2 | reverse complement strand
CTTCGACGGCAACCGCTCCCGCGGCCACCACTCCGGCGCCCGCGAAGCCCGATGCGGCCGCCGCTATCGCGCCGGCGATGAAGGAATTGTCGCCCTGGGTGATGTTCATGTCGGCGGACATCATCGTGAAGGCGGTGATGATCGGCCTTGCCTTCGCCTCGCTGATGACCTGGACCGTCTTCATCGCCAAGTCGATCGAATTGTCGGTCGCCTCCGGCAAGCTTCGTTCAGCCCTGAAAAAGGTTGCGGAGGCGCGGTCGCTTGCGGAGGCGCAGATGGCGCTCGGCACCAAGGAGGGCGTCCTGTCGTCCTTCCTGGCGGCGGCGCTGCGTGAGGCGCGGATGTCGGCCGGACTGTCCAGCGATGCCGGCATCAAGGAGCGCGCCGCCTCGAGCTTCAACGAGATCGTGCGGGCGGAACAGCGTCGCATCCGCGTCGGTATGGGTGTGCTCGCGACCATCGGCTCCACGTCGCCCTTCGTCGGCCTGTTCGGCACGGTCTGGGGCATCATGAACAGCTTCATCGGCATTTCGAAATCGCAGACCACGAACCTTGCCGTCGTCGCGCCCGGCATCGCCGAAGCGCTGCTCGCCACTGCGATCGGGCTCGTCGCCGCGATCCCCGCCGTCATCATCTACAACCACTTTGCGCGCATGACGAAAAGCTATCTCGAGCTCGTCAGCCGCGGCTCCGGTACGGCGGCGCGG
This sequence comes from Bradyrhizobium sp. AS23.2, assembly GCF_001908185.1. GTDB lineage: Bacteria > Pseudomonadota > Alphaproteobacteria > Rhizobiales > Xanthobacteraceae > Bradyrhizobium. The sequence continues at coordinate 40,407 of NZ_LGHM01000161.1, read as the reverse complement.
CTGCTCTCGCGCGATCTCGACCGCAGCCACGGCAGCATGCATTCGCGCGCGGCGGAGTGAACCATGGGCGTATCGCTCGCAGACAACGACGTCGATGACGACGATTTCTCGGAAACGCATGACATCAACGTCACGCCGTTCATCGACGTCATTCTCGTCCTGCTGATCATCTTCATGGTCGCCGCGCCGCTCTCGACTGTCGACTTGCCGGTGGACCTGCCGACGTCGAGCGCGACGCCGCAGAAGAAGCCGGACAAGCCGACCTATGTCAGCATCAAGTCCGATCTGACGCTTGCAATCGGAGAAAATCCGGTTGCGCGAGCTGACCTCGCTGCGACGCTCGACGGATTGTCGGAGATGAGCAAGGACAAGTACGTCTTCCTTCGTGCCGACCGCTCGGTTCCTTATGGCGAATTGATGAACGTCATGGAGCTCTTGCGCTCGAGCGGCTATACGCGGGTGAAACTGGTTGCGCTGGAAGGTCCGCCGATGCCTGCGGCGGGCGCTACACAGCCATAGAGGTCCGCTATGTCCGACGGCGAGATCGATCCCAGGCCATCCCGAAAGCTTTGGATCTTAGCTGCCGTGGCAGCGCTTGCGCTCCATCTGGGGGGCGCCGCGCTCGCGCTGGCACATCTGCAGACGGATGACGACGACGATGGTCTGGGCGCAGCCGGCGCCGAGTTCGCAGTCGAGATGGCCTCGCCAAAGGCGCCCGATACCGACCTTCCGCCAGGGCCCGACAGTGAGGCGATGCAGGAGCAGCAGGCGCTTCCCGAGCAGAAGGCCGAGACCAAGGAAACCGAGCTGCCGAAGGACCAGCCGCAGCAGGTCGACGATCCCGATCGGGTTGTCACCGAAAACAACGCGAAGAAACCGCAGGACGAGGATCCGAAGATAGCGGCGATTGAAACTCCCGCGGCGGAAGCATCGCCGAAGTCGGTTGCGACGGCGCGGCAGACACTCGATGAGGATGCGCGCGAGGCCGAGAAGGCCTTGGCGCCTGTGATCGGCATCGGCAAGGACATTCTGAAGCTGACGACCGACTGGAACCGAAAAATCAGCGCGCATCTCAAGCTGCACCAGATTAATCCGGAAGGCAAAGAGAACAGCAATCAGAAAGTGAGGGTAAGCTTCTCTATCAACCGCAGGGGGAACGTGCTATCGGTTGATGTCGTCCAGTCGTCCGGGGATGCCGCCTACGATGCAGCTGCGATCTCGATGGTGCGCAAGTCTGATCCGTTCGAGCCACCTCCCGCCGCATTGACCGAGGATCGCTTCGATCGCACGGTCGAAATCAGTTTTCCGCCGCCGGACGCGAAGAAGAAAAAGAAGTCAGCTCAGCGCCAGTAGAGCCTGATCCCGGCATAGACCACGACCAGGCAGGCAAAGATCAGCGCCACCGGGAGCGGCCGTTTCTGGGGGCCGCCGGCCGCCGTTGCCCCGAAGAAATTGACCTTCTTCGGCTTGGGTGCCGGGCGGCGGAAGGCGGTAACATTGTCCGCCGCGGGTTCGGCCCGGCGGGGGCGGACGTCGGGCGGAGTTCCCGCGCCGCCCATCTCGGCATAGTAGGACTTGTAGATCGCGCCGATCGTGGCCTCGGTGGCGTCACCCTCGCTCATCTGAGCCAAGAGATTCTTGTAGCTTGCGAGGAATTCCTGCGCCTCCGGAGGTAGCGCGGACGACCCGTTGAGCTTGGCCATCATTTTCCAGGTGGCGAAATCGGCGCGGGCGCGGGTGTCGGCACGTCGCGCGATCAGCATATCGGCAGCTTTGACCAAGTCGGCCTCGAGCCCTTCGGCTTGTGTTCGGATGTCGCCGTTCAACTACGCATTGCCGGTCAGAAAGAGAACAGACTGAATCACATAACCGGTCAACGTTCGCAGTATTGCTGAAATAACATCAAGATTTAGACCGAACTGCGAACCCGCCAGAGGCAGCAGGATCAGGAGGCCGATCAGGATCAGCATCCCGAATGGTTCGAGCCGCGCCAGCAGCAAGGCGAGCGGGCGGGGCAACAGCCCGACCGCGACGCGCCCGCCGTCGAGCGGCGGGATCGGCATCATATTGAACACCGCCAATACCGCGTTGATCACCAGCGAATTTTTCAGATTGTCGAAGATCCATTGCGCCGAACCGGCCGGCGCCCAGGGTAGGGCGTGCAGGGCCAGAGCCGCGGCGAGTGCCAGCAGGATGTTGGTGGCTGGCCCGGCCAACGCGACCCAGACCATGTCGAGCCTGGGGTTGTTGAGCTTGCGGAAATTCACCGGCACAGGCTTGGCATAGCCGAACAGGAACGGCGAATGCGCAAACAGCAGCATCGCCGGCAGGATCAGGGTGCCGAACGGATCGATGTGGCGGAGCGGATTGAAGCTGACGCGGCCGAGCTGCCAGGCCGTGTTGTCGCCAAGGCGATGCGCCACGAAGCCGTGCGCGGCCTCGTGAAAGGTGATGGCGAGCACCAGCGGCAGCACCCAGACCGACAGGTCATAGAAGGAAATGTTCACGGCTCGTCTGTCCCGGTTTCGCCTGCGGCCTTGCAACCGTCCCAGCCAAACCGGCGGTGCAGCAACGCTTCACGTCAACATAGGGTGGCCGGTTCCGAAATGCCACGCTGCAAGTGATCGGCGAGCAGGCTGCCAGCCCGCGACAGGTTGCGCGCACGGTGGAGGCGGATATCCGCCACTAGCCGTCGCGCTATACCCGCCGGGCTGCCTGTTCCGCCAATGGGCCGCGGAAGCGCTCGATACCGCCGGCCGGCCCTGGCGCCTCGCCTATGTCAGCCGGACGTTGGCGGCGGCCACCCAGATCGCGGCTGCAGGTCTTGCGGTCACGGTGGTGAAGGCCGGCATCCTGCCCGCTCGCCTTCGCGACCTGACGGGGCGTGATGGCCTGCCGCCGCTGCCGGCGATCCCGCGCGCCGGCCCGATAGGAGGCGGAAGCCGCCCATACCGGCTGCTCGCTCTTCAACAACTCGCCGTCCCCACGTCCCTGCGGGTGCATGGCGATGACGAGGTCGTAGGCTTCGCCAAGTCGCGCCGGCATCGTGGACGTCAATCCGGTCTCGATCTCGACCTGGACCGGCGGATGGTGCTTGGCAAAGCTCGCCAGCAGGGGCGGAATGACGATCGTTCCGTAATCGTCCATCACGCCGAGGCGGACCACGGCTTCGGTCCGGCGTGCATGAATTGCGCCGACCGCTTCCGCGTTGAGGGCTAGGATGCGGCGCGCATAGACGCGCAGTTCGTTGCCCGCGGCCGTCGGCGCGATGCCGGCCCTGTTTCGGTGAAACAGCTTTGTGCCGATCCGCTCTTCCAAACGTCTGATCTGGACGCTGACCGCCGATTGGGTCCGGTTGAGCGCGGTCGCTGCGCGGGTGAACGAGCGATGCTCGGCGACCGCGAGAAAGGCCTTCAGAAGATCAGGTTCGAGATCGGGCGCGCTCATGATGAAAACTTATCCCAGCATGATGGAAATTCCATTCCCTGTTTCGGCGTGCCCCGTATGCTGTTTTCAAGGCTGATCAACGGGAGGAATCGTGGGCGAGATATCCGGCGTTCTGGCTGCTGTGCTGTCGAGCGGGCTGGGCGGCACTTCGATCGGCGCCACGCGCTATCTTGTCAGCGCCATCGATCCGCTGGCGATTGGCTCGTTCCGGTTCGGCATCGGATTCCTCTTGCTGTTGCCCCTGACGCTGCTGCGCGGCGACCGCTGGCCCGAGCGAGGGGACTGGGCCGCCGCGGCCGGGCTCGGCATCCTGTTCTTTGCCCTGTTCCCGATCCTGTTCAATGCGTCGCTCATTTTCACCACAGCCGCGCGCGGCGCACTCGCCTTGTCGACGCTGCCTCTGTTGTCGCTGGTGATCGGGGCCGCACTCGGCGCCGAAGCCCTGACCTGGCGCAAATCGGTCGGCGTCGTGCTGGCGACGCTCGGCGTTGCAATTGCGCTTCTCTCCGATCTGACCTCCGCGCCGACGGGAGCCTGGCGCGGCGATCTCTTGATGATCGCGGCGGCGCTGTGCATGGTGCTGTATGGCATCTGGTCGAAGCCGTTGATCCGGCGCTCCGGTCCGATCGCCTTCACCACCATGAGCATGGCAGGGGCGGCCTGTCTCATCCTGCTCTCATGGGTCCGCGGCAGCTTCGCGCCCGCCGCAGGCTTCGGCGCGCCGCAATGGCTGGCGGCCGTCTATCTCGGCGCCTTCGGCGCGGCGCTGACATTCTATCTCTGGGCCTTCGCGCTGGAACGAACGACACCGACACGCGTCGCGATCTCGGTGACGGTCAATCCAATCACGGCATCGCTGGTCGGCGCCTATTTGCTCGATGAGCCGCTACGCTGGAATCTCGCGGCCGGCATCGTCGCGGTATTCGCAGGGATCTGGATCGCCACGACGACGGGACAGCGAGGAGGGGCCGCGCGCGCGACGCTTCAGACCGATCCTGACGTCACGCCGGGATCGTCGTCGGATATTGCGGCAGGCCGTCGTCGAGCTTGAGCCATGCGAGCTTTTCCGAGACCCAGATGTGCTCGGTCGGCGCAAAGGCGTTGCGGTCGTCGAAGGTGGTGAGCGCGACGCCAGCCAGCGTGCCATTGCGCCGCCAGGAGAACAGGCGCGTGCCGCAACGCTTGCAGAACACGCGGTCGATGTTCTCCGATGACGCATAACGTCCAGTGTCGCCCTCGACGGTCAGCGCTTTCTGGTCGAACTGCGCGCGGGCAAAGAACGGCGAGCCCATCGCCTTCTGGCAGATGCGGCAATGGCAGATGCGGACATTGTGCGGCTCACCTTGCGCCTTGAACCGCACCGCGCCGCACAGGCATCCGCCTTCCCGGATCATGGCTCAGGCCACCCGCCACTCGCCGACCTGGCGCGCCATGGTCCAGTTGAGATTGTCCAGATCGCCGTCCATGTTGGAATTCGCGCGCCTCGTGTTGGTGAAGGCGGCCCAGCGGAAGCCGCCATGAGTCCTGACCGCAATCGTGCTGGTGCCCGGCAGGCTGCCATTGTGCCACCAATTGTCGTACTTGTTGATGCAGAATCCTTTGGCGTAGTCGGGACTGTAGCTGGGCGCGGTGGTCATGACCTGGATGGTGCGCGGCCGCAGGATGTTCGCCGGTCTCGCGTAGCCGTCGACATGCATCAGGAATTGCACGAGGTCCGACGGCGTCGCGATCCAGCCTCCGTGGGAATCCATCCGCCTGACGTTCATGTCGTAGGGACCGTCGCCTTGGCCGTAATAGGCGACCTCGCCAGCCTGGCGCTGGTCGCGCGTGTTGCCGGCGATCGTCATGTCGGTGACGCCGCAGCGCGCGAGCACGTCAGCGCGGACGTGCTCGGCATAGGCCTGGCCGGTGAGCTTCTCGATCACGCGGCCGAGCACGCAATAGCCGAAGTTGGAATAGGCGTAGTGTTGGCCCGGCGGGCGGTCGAGCGGCCGGTTGGCGAGCGTCCAGGCGATCAGCTGCGCATGATCCATCCGCGGATGCGTGAACATGGGATCGCGGTTGTCGTTGCTCCAGCCGCCGGCGGTGTGAGTCAGGAGATGTTCGAGCGTGATCTGGTCGATGCCGGGGGAGTAGGGCGGCGGCCCGTAATCGGTGCCAAGCAGCGCGCCGGGACCGAACACCCGGTCCGTCAGCTTGAGGCGGTTCTCCTCGATCAGGCGGAAGATGGTGACCGAAGTGATCATCTTGCTGACGCTGGCGATCCGGAACAGATGCCGTGGCGTCACGGCCTCGTTACGCTCGCGATCAGCAAGGCCGAGTGCATCCTCATGGACGATCGCACCGGCATAGCCGATCGCGAAGGAGAGCGCTGGCACGTCGTACTTGTCCATGAAGGTCCGCGCGAGCCGCGCCATCGCGCTGCGCTCGGCCGGCGAGGGCGGGCGGATGCTCGGCGGGTTCGGCGCCAATTGTGCGAGCGCACCCGACGACAGCAGCGGCAGCGCGCATGCGCTGGCTGCGAACTTCACAAGATCCCGACGTCCAAGAGCCATGGGCCACCCCCTTGGGCGGCCAATGCTCAGTAGGTCGCCCGTCCCCCGGAAATATCAAACACCGCGCCGGTGGAGAAGGCGCAATCTTCGGATGCGAGCCAGCTCACCATCGCGGCGAGCTCTTCCACCAGCACGAAGCGCCCCTTCGGGATTTTCGACAGCATGAAGTCGATATGCTGCTGCGTCATCTGGTCGAAGATCGCGGTCTTCGCCGCTGCCGGCGTCACCGCGTTCACGAGGATGTCATGTGCCGCCAATTCCTTGCCGAGCGATTTCGTCAGCGCGATCAGGCCGGCCTTGGAGGCCGAATAGTGTGACGCGTTTGGATTGCCTTCCTTGCCGGCGATCGAGGCGATGTTCACGATCCGCCCGTACTTCTGCTTGAGCATCGTGGGCACGATCGCCTTGCAGCAGATGAAGGGGCCGTCGAGGTTGATGCGCAGGACTTTCCGCCATTCATCGAGATCGGTCTCCCAGACCGGTTTGTTGACACCGGCGATGCCGGCATTGTTGACGAGGATGTCGATCTTGCCGAAGGCGGCGAGCGTGGCGTCGCGGGCCTGCTCGACGGCCGCGGTATCGGTGACGTCGACCTTGAAGACTCTGGTCTCGCCGCCGATCTCCTTCGCCGTCTTCTCGGCCAGCGCCGCATCAAAATCCCAGATCGCGACCTTGGCGCCGGAATCGACGAAGCGCTGGGTGATCGCACGGCCAAAGCCCTGCGCGCCGCCGGTGACGACGGCGACGCGGCCGTTGAGATCGATCTTGTTCACCGAGGAATCCCTTTCTCTATCCCTCATGGTGAGGAGCGCGCATTTGCGCGCCTCTCGAACCATGAAGCCCGTAGCCTATCCCTCGAGACGGCGCTATCGCGCCTCCTCGGGATGAGGCTGATCAGAGCATGTAGCCGCCGTCGACGACGAGGTCTACGCCGGTGGTGAAGGCGCTTTCGTCGCTGCCGAGATAGACCGCCATGGACGCGATTTCGTCGGCGGTGCCGAGCCGGCCCATCTTCTGGCGGGAGATGAACATCTCCTTGCCTTGCGGCCCTTGCGCGGCGGCGCGGTCGAGCATCGAGGGCGTCTCGACGGTGCCGGGGCAGATGCTGTTGCAGCGGATGCCCTTGGTGATGAAGTCGAGCGCGACCGCGCGCGTCAGCAGCGACACCGCGGCCTTCGAGGCGCTGTAGACATAGCGGTTGGCCGGCGGCCGCAGCGCCGCGCAGGAGGAGATGTTGACGATGCTTCCGCCACCGCCCGCGAGCATCGCCGGCAGGAACGCCTTGATAGTCCGGTGCATCGACTTGACGTTGAGGTCGAACGAGAAGTCAAAATCCTCTTCCGAGCACTCCAGGATGGTGCCGTGATGCACGAAACCCGCCGCGTTGAGCAGGATATCGATCTTGCCGACACGCTTGGCGAAAGCGTTGACATCGGCGGTGTTGCGGACGTCGAGCTTTGCCGTCTCGGCGATGCCCTCCTTGCTTAAGGGGGCGATGCCGCTCTCGTTGATGTCGGTGGCGATGACGGTCGCGCCTTCGCGCGCGAATGCGATGGCGCATGCGCGCCCGATGCCTGCGGCTGCGGCGGTGACGACTGCGCGCTTTCCCTTGAGGCGGCCTGCCATTTTGTTCTTCTCCTTTGAGGTTTCCGCCGTCATTCCGGGGCGCGGCGCAGCCGCGAGCCCGGAATCCATAACCACGTCGCGCTTGTGGCTTGCCACATTCGCGAAAACAAAGGAAGGCGCGCGTTGCCTTCGTTTAATTGCGCGAATGGCCCGAGGGCCAAGCGCGCCGGGAGTATGGATTCCGGGCCTGCGCCTTGCGGCGCATCCCGGAATGACGATCTTTGCTAGTGATTATCCCGCGCGACGCCAAAGGTGCCGGCGACGTTCTGGTAGCGCGTGGCGAGCTCCATGCAGGCGCCGGTCGATTGCTGGCCGACTGTGTTGCGATAGATCTCCTGCCACGGCGTCTGGTTCGGCGGATGCTTGAAGCCGCCATTGGCCTCAAGCTCGGCGTGGCGCTTCTTCAGCTCGTCGTCAGAGATCAGGATGTTGGCGCTGCCCTTGTTGAGGTCGATGCGCACCTTGTCGCCGGTCTTGAGGATCGCAAGACCGCCATTGGCGGCGGCTTCCGGTGAAGCGTTCAGGATCGACGGCGAGCCCGAGGTGCCGGACTGGCGGCCGTCGCCGATGCATGGCAGGGACAGGATGCCGCGTTTAATCAGCGCGGCCGGCGGCTGCATGTTCACGACCTCGGCGCCGCCGGGATAGCCGATCGGACCGGTGCCTCGGATGAACAGAACGCAGCGCTCGTCGATGTCGAGCGAGGGATCGTCGATCCGCTCGTGATAGTCCTCCGGACCCTCGAACACGATGGCGCGGCCCTCGAAGGCGTTGAGATCCCCAGGGTTGCTGAGGTAGCGGTCGCGGAACTCCTTGGAGATCACGCTGGTCTTCATGATCGCGGAGTCGAACAGGTTGCCCTTCAGCACCAGGAAGCCCGCGTCTTTCACCAGCGGCTGGTCGTAAGCCCAGATCACGTCGTTGTCGGGCGCGCGCGCGTTCTTGCAATTCTCGCCGATGCCGCGGCCGTTGACCGTGACCGCGTCCTCATGGATGCGCTTGTGCTTCATCAGTTCGCGCACCACAGCCGGCACGCCGCCGGCGCGGTGGAATTCTTCGCCGAGATAGAAGCCGGCCGGCTGCATGTTGACCAGCAGCGGCACGTCGTGGCCGACCTTCTGCCAGTCGTCGATCGACAGCTCGACGCCGATATGGCGCGCCAGCGCATTGATGTGGATCGGCGCGTTGGTCGAGCCGCCGATCGCCGAATTGATCACGATGCAGTTCTCGAATGCCTTGCGGGTCAGGATGTCCGAGGGCTTGAGGTCTTCCCAAACCATGTCGACGATGCGTTTTCCCGTCTCATAGGCGATCTGGCCGCGCTCGCGATAGGGTGCGGGGATCGCCGCACAGCCCGGCAGCGAGAAGCCGAGTGCTTCCGCGAGCCCGTTCATGGTCGAGGCGGTGCCCATGGTGTTGCAATGGCCGACCGAGGGCGCCGAGGAGGCCACGATCTCCATGAACTCTTCATAATCGATCTCGCCCGCAGCGAGCCGCTCGCGCGATTTCCAGACGATGGTGCCGGAGCCGGTGCGCTCGCCGGCATGCCAGCCGTTGAGCATCGGGCCGCCCGACAGCACGATCGCGGGTAGGTTGACGGTCGCCGCCGCCATCATGCAGGCCGGTGTGGTCTTGTCGCAGCCGGTGGTCAGCACCACGCCGTCGAGCGGATAGCCGTAGAGGATCTCGACCAGGCCGAGATAGGCGAGGTTGCGGTCGAGCGCGGCGGTCGGGCGCTTGCCGGTCTCCTGGATCGGGTGGGTCGGGAATTCCATCGCAATGCCGCCCGCTTCGCGTATGCCTTCGCGGACGCGGTGGGCGAGCTCGATGTGGTGGCGGTTGCAGGGGGAGAGGTCGTTGCCGGTTTGCGCGATGCCGATGATCGGCTTGCCGGACTGGAGCTCGGCCCGGGTGAGGCCGTAGTTCAGATAGCGCTCCATATAGAGCGCGGTCATGCCCGGATTATGCGGGTTGTTGAACCATTCCTGCGAGCGAAGGTGGCGGCGAGTGCCGTTGCTGGCGGGCGCATGCCCATTGGTTAGTTTTTTTTGTCATTGGTTTCTCCTGCAATGCAAACGCACTGGCGTCCGGATCATGGTGTTGGCTTGTGCGATGCCCAACGGCGCGAGCGATAATCTGCCTTCCCGTTGGCCGGTCGTTTCCTCACAAATCCGATACTAGTCGCGGCTACTTGGTAACGCTATCATTTTGTTCGCCGCAGCAGCGCCGGAAACGGCTGGCCCGTTGTCCGAACGCCGCGATGATGAGCTCTGCCGCTCGATCACCTTGAAGCCGAGATCAAGCACCGGCTGCTCAGGGCGCCGTCCGTCGATCGCCTCGATCAGCATGGTGGCGGCTGTTTTGCCCATCTCGTAACGGTTGGTGCGCACGCTGGTGAGGGTAGGGACCGCGGAAGCCATGAATTCGAGGTCGTTGAAGCCGACGATCGCGATCTGCTCGGGGACGGCGATCTCGCGGCGACGGCATTCGAACAGCACGCCCAGCGCAAGATCGTCATTGGCGCAGAACACCGCATCGATGTCCGGCTCGCGCGCCAGCAGATCGGTGAACAGGGCTCCGCCGAGTGTCACCGAGGTGGGTGTGGCAGTCGTGACGACGAGACGCTGCTCGAACAGGCCGGCGTCTTTCATGGCGGACTGATAGCCGTCCAGCCGCCGCTGTACCCGCGGGTCCATGCGCGCCCCGACGAAGCCGATCTTGCGGTGGCCTTGATCGAACAGGTGGGCGATCGCTGCGCGCGCTGCATCATAGTGCGAAAAGCCGATCATCATGTCGACCGGATTGGGCCCGATCTCCATGATCTGCACGATCGGGCAGTCGGCGGCCTCGAGCATCGCGCGCGATTCCGTGGTCTGGTCGATGCCGGTGACGATGAGGCCGGCCGGCTTCTGCGCAAGAAACAGGCGCAGCAGCCTCTCTTCCTGGAGAATACTGTAGCGTGTGTTGGACAACTGGATCGAGTACCGGCTGCCTTCGGAGGCGTCATAAATGCCGCGCAGCACGTCCGAGAACACGTTATTGGTGAGCGAGGGGATCAGTACACCGATCACTTCGGTGCGTTGCGAGGCCAGTGCGCGTGCCGCGAGGTTCGGCACATAGCCGAGCTCCTTGGCGGCGCTTTCGACCCGCGTCCTTTTGGCGACCGACAGCGCCTCGGGATTACGGAAGAAGCGGGACGCGGTGATCGGGCTGACTCCGGCAAGCTCGGCGACTTCCGCCAGCCGGATTTTGCCTGACTTGGTGCGTTTTCGACCCATTTGCTGCTCTTAACACAGTCACTCCCGCAAACAAAGGAAACGTTGACAGCGCTACCAGCAACGACTAACCAAAGACAAATTGCCAAAGCCGCACAAACTGCTGACAATGTCGCCCGGTATGACCGGGGCTTCGTTCAGCGAAGTTTAGAAAAAACAAGACGGTGGCGGCGCGACAGTTGCGTCGTCGGGTCGGAGGAGGGAGCTAGATGTCGTCTGTGCAAATCCGCGACGTGCGGAAATCGTTCGGCAATTTTGAAGTCCTGCACGGCGTGTCGATTCCGATCGAGGATGGCCAGTTCGTCGTCCTGGTCGGTCCCTCCGGTTGCGGCAAGTCGACGCTTCTGCGGATGCTCGCAGGCCTTGAGAACATCACCTCCGGCACCATCTCGATCGGCGACCGCGTCGTCAACAATGTCCAGCCCAAGGAGCGGGACATTGCGATGGTGTTCCAGAACTACGCGCTCTACCCGCACATGACCGTCGCCGAGAACATGGGTTTCTCGCTGAAGCTGCGGAACGCCGGCTCCGACGAGATCAGCAAGCGCGTCAAGCGCGCCGCCGAAATCCTCGCTCTGTCGCCGCTGCTCGATCGCTATCCGCGCCAGCTCTCCGGCGGCCAGCGCCAGCGCGTCGCCATGGGCCGCGCCATCGTGCGCGATCCGCAGGTCTTCCTGTTCGACGAGCCCTTGTCGAACCTCGACGCCAAGCTGCGCGTCGCCATGCGCACCGAGATCAAGGAGCTGCACCAGCGGCTGAAGACCACGACCGTCTACGTCACCCACGACCAGATCGAGGCCATGACCATGGCCGACAAGATCGTCGTGATGCATGACGGCATCGTCGAGCAGATGGGCACGCCGCTCGAGCTTTACGACAAGCCGGACAACCAGTTTGTCGCCGGCTTCATCGGCTCTCCCGCGATGAACTTCCTCAAAGGCCATGTGCGCGTGAACGGCGTTGCGACCTTCGAGGGACCGAACGGCGTCAAGCTGCCGCTCAAGACCGCGCCGGCGGGCTCTGACGGCAAGCCTGTCGTGTACGGGGTGCGGCCCGAGCACTTCACCATCGCCGACGATGGCGCCGAGGCCGAGATCCTCGTGATCGAGCCGACCGGCTCCGAGACCCAGGTGTTCGCGAAGGTGGGCGGCGAGCAGGTTGTCGCGGTCTTCCGTGAGCGTCACCAGTTCAATCCGGGCGACAAGGTCCGGCTGAAGCCCGATCCGGCGCTGGTTCACCTGTTCGACGAGGCGACAGGCAAACGCATGTAGCGACGAGCGACCAGAAAAACGAACCAAACAAAACATAAAATTGCAGGGAGGATACAATGAGCGATTTCAACAGGCGTGATCTCCTCAAGGCCGGCCTTGGTGGCGCCGCCGTTCTGGCCGGTCCGGGGATCGTCCCGGTCCGGGCTGCGGAGTGGACCAACGTGCCGGAGCCGAATGCCTCCATCCGCGTGCTGCGCTGGAAGCAGTTCATCCAGGCCGAGTTCGACAAGTTCGCCGAGCAGACCAAGAAGTTCTCCGAAAAGACCGGCGTCAAGGTGAAGCTCGAGGCCGAGAGCTGGGAGGACATCCGTCCGAAGGCCGCGGTCGCCGCCAATGTCGGCGCCGGTCCCGACCTGATCATCGGCACGCTCGACGATCCCCACAAATTCCCGGAGAAGCTGATCGACGTCACCGACGTCGCCGACTATCTCGGCTCCAAATATGGCGGCTGGTATCCGGTTGCCGAGCGCTACGGCAAGAAGGGCAATAGCTGGATCGCTATTCCGCAAGGCGCGACCGGCGGCTGCCTCAACTACCGTATCAGCCACATGAAGGCTGCCGGCTTCGACGAATTCCCCAAGGACACCGCCGGCTTCCTCAAGCTGTGCCAGGCGCTGAAGAAGAACAACACGCCGGCCGGCTTCGCGCTCGGACATGCGACGGGCGACGCCAACGGCTGGTGTCAGTGGGCGCTGTGGGCGTTCGGCGGCAAGGTCGTCAACGAGAAGAACGAGGTCGTGATCGACTCGCCGGAGACGATCGCTGCACTCGAATACGTCAAGCAGCTCTATGAGACCTTCATCCCCGGCGTGCTGTCGTGGAACGACAGCAACAACAACAAGGCGTTCCTGAACGGCGAACTCAGTCTTACGCTGAACGGCATCTCGATCTGGACCGTCGGCAAGACATCGTCAGATCCCAAGCAGCAGGAGATCGCCAAGGACATGGACCACGCGCCGATGCCGATTGGTCCCGTCGGCGTGCCGACCGAGCAGCAGAACGTCCTGGTCGCCTACGGCTACAAGCACTCGAAGTATCCGAAGGCGGTGAAGGAATACATCAAGTTCATGTGGGACAAGGAGAACTACGACGCCTGGGAGGTCGCCTCGAACGGCTACGTGTCGCCGCCGCTGCCGGCCTACAACGACAACCCGGTCTGGACGTCGGACCCGAAGATCACCCCGTATCGCGACTGCCTGAAGCGCTGCCGCGACAACGGCTATGCCGGCGATCTCGGCTATGCCTCCGCCGCCGTGATGGGCGACTTCGTCGTCGTCGACATGTTCGCGGAAGCGGCCTCCGGCTCGGCAACACCGAAGCAGGCGGCGGCGCGCGCCGCTGAGCGCGCCAAGCGCTACTACCAGGTCTGATCCGCTACACCGGCGGCGTCCAGTTCGCTGGGCGCCGCCGTCGTCGTTCCGTGAGGGGAGTCCGACATGGCAGTTATGGCCGAGCCCGTTGCCGCGCAGGTCAGGCGCAGCAGCCTGTGGTCAAGAGCGTTCGAAAGCCGAAACTGTCTGGGCGCCATGTTCATGGTGCCAGCCATCGCCATCCTGATCCTGTTTCTGGCCTATCCCCTCGCGCTGGGTTTCTGGCTCGGCATGACCGATACCAAGATCGGCGGAGCCGGGCGCTTCATCGCCTTCCAGAACTTCGTCTCGCTCGCGAAGGACTCGGTGTTCTGGCTGTCGGTGTTCAATACGATCTTCTACACGGTCACCGCGAGCGTCGTGAAATTCGCGATCGGACTTTACCTGGCGCTGCTGCTCAACGAGCGGCTGCCGTTCAAGTCGATGATCCGGGCCATCGTTCTCTTGCCGTTCGTGGTGCCGACGGTGCTCTCCGCGATCGCGTTCTGGTGGATCTATGACAGCCAGTTCTCGATCATCTCCTGGGTGCTGATCAAGGCCGGCCTGATCACGCGCTACATCGATTTCCTTGGCGACCCATGGAATGCGCGCTGGTCGGTCGTCGCCGCCAATATCTGGCGCGGCGTGCCTTTCGTGGCGATCACGCTGCTCGCCGGACTCCAGACCATTTCGCCCTCGCTGTATGAGGCCGCCAATCTCGACGGCGCCACCAACATGCAGCGCTTCCGCCACATCACGCTGCCGATGCTGTCGCCGATCATCGCGGTCGTGATGACGTTCTCGGTGCTGATGACGTTCACCGACTTCCAGCTCATCTACACCATCACGCGGGGCGGACCGATCAACGCCACGCACCTGATGGCGACGCTGTCGTTCCAGCGCGCCATCACCGGCGGCAATCTCGGCGAGGGCGCCGCGATCTCGAACGCGATGATTCCGTTCCTGGTCGCGGCGATCCTGCTGAGCTTCTTCGGGCTTCAGCGTTCCCGCTGGCAGCAGGGCGGGAGGGACTGACGATGACCACGATGGACGACCAAAGCGTCGGAATGTCCTATCTGGAAAGTTTTCCGCGGAAGTTCCTCCGCGTGTACCTTCCGCTCGGCCTCATCATCTTCTTCCTGCTGTTCCCGTTCTATTGGATGGCGGTCGCGACGTTCAAGCCGGACGCGGAGATGTACGACTACGAGAAGTACAATCCGTTCTGGATCGTCCATCCGACGCTGGAGCACATCAGCAAGCTGTTCTTCGACACCGACTATCCGCTCTGGATGTGGAACACCGTGATCGTTTCGGTGTCCTCAACCGTCATCTCGCTGTTCGCCAGCGTCTGCGCGGCCTATGCGATCGAACGGCTGCGCTACAAGGGCTCGCGCTATGTGGGCCTGGCGATCTTCCTCGGCTATCTCGTGCCGCCCTCGATCCTGTTCATTCCGCTCGCCGCGATCGTTTTCCAGCTCGGCCTGTTCGACGGCAATCTGGCGCTGATCCTGACCTATCCGACCTTCCTGATCCCGTTCTGCACCTGGCTGCTGATGGGCTATTTCCGCACCATCCCCTATGAGCTGGAGGAGTGCGCGCTGATCGACGGGGCGTCGCGGCTCCAGATCCTGACCAAGATCACGCTGCCGCTGTCGCTACCGGGGTTGATCTCGGCCGGCATCTTCGCCTTCACGTTGTCCTGGAACGAGTTCATCTACGCGCTGACCTTCATCTCCTCGTCCGAGAACAAGACCATCCCCGTCGGCGCCATCACCGAGCTCGTCAACGGCGACGTCTACCATTGGGGTGCGCTGATGGCGGCGGCGCTGACTGGCTCGGTCCCTGTAGTTATCCTTTATTCCTTCTTCGTGGAGTATTATGTGTCGGCGATGACCGGCGCCGTGAAGGAATGATCGCGGGGCCTGCCTGAGAGCGCGTCAGGAGCGGCGCGTTCGGGCCAATAAGAAGGAGTAGGCTCTTGCACATTCTGGTTCTGGGCGCCGCCGGCATGGTCGGCCGCAAATTGTGTGAACGGCTGCTGCGCGACGGCCGGCTCGGCAAGAGCGACATCACCAAGCTGACCATGCACGACGTGGTCGAGCCCAGGAAGCCCGAGAAGGCCGGTTTTGCCGTCGAGACGGTATCAGGCGATTTCGCCGTCGCCGGTGCAGCCGAAAAGCTGATCGCCGGCCGCCCGGACGTGATCTTCCATCTCGCCGCGATCGTCTCGGGTGAAGCCGAGCTCGATTTCGACAAGGGCTACCGCATCAATCTCGACGGCACACGGATGCTGCTCGATGCTGTCAGGCTCGTCGGCGGCGGCTACAAGCCGCGCGTGGTCTTCACCTCCTCGATCGCGGTGTTCGGCGCGCCATTCCCCGATGCGATCGGCGACGAGTTCTTCCATACGCCGCTGCTCAGCTACGGCACGCAGAAGGCGATCGGCGAACTGCTGCTCGCCGACTATTCCCGCCGCGGCTTCCTCGACGGCATTGGCATCCGCCTGCCGACGATCTGCATCCGGCCCGGCCTGCCCAACAAGGCGGCATCGGGCTTCTTCTCCAACATCCTGCGAGAGCCGCTGGCCGGCAAGGAAGCGGTTCTCCCGGTGTCCGAGGACGTCCGCCACTGGCACGCCACCCCGCGCTCCGCTGTCGGCTTCCTGCTCCACGCCGGCACCATGGATCTCGCAAAGGTCGGCCCGCGCCGCAACCTGACCATGCCTGGCTTTTCGGCAACGGTCGGCGAGCAGATTGCTGCGCTCAAGCGGGTCGCTGGCGAAAAGGTCGCCGCGCGCATCAAGCACGAGCTGGATCCCTTCATCGTCAGCATCGTCGGCGGCTGGCCGCGCAATTTCGAAGCGAAGCGGGCGCGCGAGCTCGGTTTCACCACCGAAGAAAAGACCTTCGACGATATCATCCGCATTCACATCGAAGATGAGCTCGGCGGCAATTTCGTCGCCTGATCTGTGATTGAGCGGGTAGAGTGATGGCGAGCGTTGCTTGCATCGGCGAATGTATGGTCGAGCTCCGGCAGGCCCAAGGTGGACAGTCCAGCGGGCAAGGGCAGGGCGGCGGCCTGTATTCGCGCGGCTTCGGTGGTGACACCCTCAACACCGCAGTCTATCTCGCGCGGCTCGAGGTCAAGGTCGACTATCTCACCGCGCTCGGCGATGATGCCTTAAGCGATGAGATGATCGCGGCCTGGACCGCCGAGGGCGTCGGGACCCGGCGCGTCGTGCGGTTGCCGGGCAAGCTGCCCGGCCTCTACATGATCCAGCTGGATGCGAAGGGCGAGCGCCAGTTCTTCCACTGGCGCGACAGCGCGGCGGCGCGGCAGCTGATGAACCTGCCGGAGACGGACGAGCTGCTCAACTCGCTGATGAGCTACGACATCGTCTATCTCTCCGCGATCACGCTCTCGATCTACGATGCGGCCGGACGCGATCGTCTGTTCGCGGCGATCAAGCGCGCGCGCCTGCTCGGCACGCGCTTCGTATTCGATACCAATTTCCGCGCGCGCGGCTGGCCCGATCGCGATGTCGCGCGCGAGGTGTTTGCCGCGGCCTTCGCGGCCGCCGATATCGTGCTGACCTCGACCGAGGACCTGCTCGCGCTTTATCCCGGCGAGAGCGACGATCAGCTGATGGCGCGCATCCCGACGCCTGAGCTGGTGTTCCGCCTCGCCGAACCGGTGAGCCTGCTGCGCTTCCCCGGCGGCGCCAGCGAAGTCCGTGCCGAACCGATGACCAAGCCCGTCGTTGACACCACGGCCGCGGGCGACAGCTTTGCCGCGGCCTACATCGCCGCCCGGCTCGCCGGTTCCGATCCGGTCGAGGCCGCCCAGGCCGGGCATCGCCTCGCCAGCCTCGTGATCTGCTATCCCGGCGCCATCATTCCGGGCTATGCCATGCCGCCGAAGAAGCGACACCGGCCGGCGACCACACGCCAGGCGACCAAGTGAAACGAAAGCCAAGACCCAAGATAAGATCCACGAGATGACCACGACTGCCCAACAGAACCACCTCGTCGCGCTGTTCAAGGCCGCGACCGTCATTCCCGTCCTCACCATCGAGCGTATCCAGGATGCTGTGCCGCTGGCGCGTGCGCTGGTTGCCGGCGGCGTCCGCACGCTGGAGGTGACCCTGCGCACCCCTGTTGCGATCGAGGCAGCGAGGGCGATAATGGCCGAAGTACCCGAGGCGATCGTCGGCATCGGCACGATTCTCAATCCGGCCGACTTCGCCCGCGTCGAGAAGCTCGGCGTCAAGTTCGGTATCAGCCCGGGCCTGACGCCCGACCTCTTGAAGGCCGCCGCCGACAGCGCCTTGCCGTTCGCGCCGGGCATTGCCACCGCGTCCGAGCTGATGTTGGCGCTCGCCCACGGCCTCGACCTCGCAAAGTTCTTCCCGGCCGAGCAGGCCGGCGGCATCAAGGGCCTCCGGGCGCTCGGCGGGCCCTTCCCGAACGTGCGGTTCTGCCCGACCGGCGGGGTCGGCGAGGCCAATGCGGCGACCTGGCTCGCCGAGCCCAACGTGGTCGCGGTCGGCGGTTCCTGGCTGTGCCCGGCGGCCGAGATCAGGGCCGGGAACTGGGCCGGCATAACTGCCATCTGCCAGCGCACGCTGAAAGCCCTGAAAGCCGCGTGAAGTCTTGCCATCCTTGGGCTAAGACTTAGGTCAGGCAAGAGTTAGTTGGACGACACAGGGAGAAACGACCATGACCGCCAGCATCGTCGGATGGGCGCATACGCCGTTCGGCAAGTTCGACGCCGAGACCGTCGAGAGCCTCGTCACCCGCGTTGCCAATGAGGCGCTGGCGGATGCCGGCATTTCGGCCTCCGACGTCGACGAAATCGTGCTCGGCCATTTCAACGCTGGCTTCTCGCCGCAGGATTTTACCGCCTCGCTGGTGCTCCAGGCCGACCCGAAGCTGCGCTTCAAGCCGGCCACCCGTGTCGAGAACGCCTGCGCCACGGGATCAGCCGCCGTACATCAGGGCCTGCGCGCAATCGCGGCCGGCGCGGCCAAGATCGTGCTGGTCGTCGGCGTCGAGCAGATGACGCGCACGCCGGGACCTGAGATCGGCAAGAACCTGCTCAAGGCATCGTATCTGCCCGAGGACGGTGACACTGTCGGCGGTTTCGCCGGCGTGTTCGGCAAGATCGCCAGCTCCTATTTCCAGAAATACGGCGACCAGTCCGATGCGCTGGCGCTGATCGCGGCCAAGAATCACAAGAACGGCGTCGCCAATCCCTTCGCCCAGATGCGCAAGGATTTCGGCTTCGACTTCTGCCGCGCCGAGAGCGAGAAGAACCCCTATGTCGCGGGACCCTTGAAGCGCACCGACTGCTCGCTGGTCTCCGACGGAGCTGCGGCGCTGGTGCTGGCCGATGCCGAGACCGCCAAGGGCATGAGCAAGTCGATCGGCTTCCGCGCCACCGCGCATGCCCAGGACTTCCTGCCGATGTCCAAGCGCGACATCCTCCAGTTCGAGGGCTGTACGGTCGCCTGGCAGCGCGCGCTGGAGAAGGCGGGCGTCGCGCTCAGCGATCTCTCCTTCGTCGAGACCCACGATTGCTTCACCGTCGCCGAGCTGATCGAGTACGAAGCGATGGGCCTGACGCCGAAGGGGCAGGGTGCCCGTGCCATCAAGGAAGGCTGGACGCTCAAGGACGGCAAGCTGCCGGTCAATCCGTCCGGCGGCCTGAAGGCCAAGGGCCATCCGATCGGCGCCACCGGCGTCTCCATGCACGTGATGACCGCGATGCAGCTTGCGGGACAGGCGCCCGAGGGCATGCAGCTCAAGAACGCGACGCTCGGCGGCATCTTCAACATGGGCGGCGCGGCGGTCGCCAACTACGTCTCCGTGCTTGAGCCGCTGAAGTAGGCTATCGTAGGGTGGGCAAAGGCGCATTTGCGCCGTGCCCACCTTTTCTTGCGCTAGATCATGGTGGGCGCGCCTTGATTTGCCCACCCTACGGCTCCTGAATGATTTGGGGGTAACACATGATGAGCAACGACGACTCGCTTTCTCTCGACGAACTCAACGACCGTATCGCGATCCTTGAGGACAATATCCGGCAGCTCATCGAGCAGGCCGCCGCCGCTTCCGGCGAGCAGAACGAGGCGCGTATCGCCGACCGCATCAACCAGCAGAACGACGAGCTCGAGCGGCTGCTCAAGATCCGCGAATCCCGCCAGAAGAAATAGCGACCGCATCGCCGCGCGGCGCATGCGGCCATACGCCGGCCGCCCTTGCGCGCGCGGCATCACTGCATTTAGCTGGACCGAAATCGCGGGCCGCGCCTTGAGTCCGCGCAATCGGGAGCGAACGAATGGGGCCGCTGAAGGGCATCAAGGTCGTCGACATGACCACCGTGCTGATGGGGCCTTATGCGACCCAGATGCTCGGCGACTACGGTGCCGACGTCATCAAGGTGGAATCGCTCGAAGGCGACGTTACCCGCCTGATCGGCCCGATGCGCCATGCGGGCATGGGCCCGGTGTTCCTCAACACCAACCGCAGCAAGCGCTCGATCTGCCTCGATCTGAAGAAGCCCGCCGGCCGTGAGGCCGTGCTGCGGCTTCTGAAGGACGCCGACGTTCTCGTCTACAATGTCCGCCCGCAAGCGATGGCGCGGCTCCAGCTGGGCTATGATGTCGTTTCCGAAATCAACCCGCGCCTCGTCTATGCCGGCGTATTCGGCTTCGGCCAGGACGGGCCCTATGCGGCGAAGCCCGCCTATGACGACCTGATCCAGGGTGCCACCGCGCTGCCGGCACTGATGGCGCAGACCGGCGACGGCGTGCCGCGCTACGTGCCGAATGCGCTGGTCGACCGTATCGTCGGCCTCACTGCCGTCGGCGCGATCTGCGCCAGCCTTGTGCACCGCGACCGCACCGGACGCGGCCAGCGCGTCGACATCCCGATGTTCGAGACCATGGCCGGCTTCGTCATGGGCGATCACATGGGTGGGCTCACCTATGAGCCGCCGCTCGACAAGGGCGGCTATGCCCGCCATCTCTCCCGCGACCGCAGGCCCTACAGGACGTCGGACGGCTATCTCAGCGTCATCGTCTACAACGACAAGCAGTGGGAGAACTTCTTCAAGGCCACGGGTCGCGACGACCTGCGCGCTGATCCCAAATTCGCGAATTTCGCCGGCCGCGCCGCCAATATCGACGTCGTCTATGCCGAGCTCGCCCGCATCTTCGAGACGCGCACCACGGCCGAGTGGATCGACCTGCTGACCAGGGCCGACGTGCCGGTCATGCCGATGCACGACCTCGCGTCGATCCTGCACGACGAGCATCTGGAGGCGACCGGCTTCTTCCCGGTCGTCAACCATCCGACGGAGGGCCCGATCCGCAGCATGAAGGTGACGGCGAGCTGGTCGGAGACGGAAGCCGAGCCTGTCCGGCTGGCGCCGCGGCTCAACGAGAACGGCGAGGAGATCCTGCGCGAGATTGGCTACTCCGCCGATGAGATCGCAGCCATGGTCCGCGACGGCGTCACGCGTTCGCCGCCGGAGTAGGGAGAAGGGGATGGCAACCATTCTCTCAGCCGTCATTCCGGGGCGCGCCCACTTGGGGCGCGAGTCCGGAATCCATTTATCCTCTAAACATGCCGTTCTATGGATTCCGGTCTCGCGACGTTGTCGCGCCCCGGAATGACGACAGCGGGGTTTACACCATGAGCTTCATCACCGGCGTCGGCCTCACGCCCTACGGCAAGCATGAAGGCTCGTCCTCGCTCGACCTGATGAGCAAGGCTGCCCAGCTCGCGCTCGACGATGCCGGCCTGAAGCGCGCCGACATCGACGGCATTCTCTGTGGTTACTCCACCGTCTCGCCGCACATCATGCTGGCCACCGTGTTCGCCGAGCACTTTGGTATCCGCCCGAGTTACGCCCATGCCGTGCAGGTCGGCGGCGCGACAGGGCTTGCGATGACCATGCTCGCCCATCACCTCGTCGTATCGGGCGTCGCGCGCAACGTGCTCGTGGTTGCCGGCGAGAATCGTCTTACCGGGCAGAGCCGCGACGCATCGATCCAGGCATTGGCGCAGGTCGGCCATCCCGAGTACGAGGTGCCGTTAGGGCCGACCATTCCCGCCTATTACGGCCTCGTCGCCACCCGCTACATGCACGAATACGGCGTGACCGAAGAAGACCTCGCCGAATTCGCAGTGCTGATGCGCGCGCACGCCTGCACCCATCCCGGCGCGCAATTCCACGATCCCATCACTGTCGCCGACGTCATGGCCTCGAAGCCGGTGGCGATGCCGCTGAAACTGCTCGATTGCTGCCCGGTCTCCGATGGCGGTGCGGCCTTCGTCATCAGCCGCGAGCGAACCGGTGAGGCCGGCGTGCGCATCCGCGGCTGCGCGCAGGCCCACACCCATCAGCATGTCACGGCCGCGCCCGGCTTAAGCGAGCTCGGTGCCGAGATTTCCATCGCGCGCGCCAGGGAAGCCACGGGCCTTGCGATCTCCGACGTGCGCTACGCCGCGATCTACGACAGCTTCACCATCACTCTTGCCATGCTGCTGGAAGACCTCGGTCTGGCCGGACGGGGCGAAGCGGCCGCCCGCGTGCGCGCCGGCCATTTTGCCCGCGACGGCGCGATGCCGCTCAACACCCATGGCGGCCTCCTCAGCTATGGCCATTGCGGTGTCGGCGGCGCCATGGCGCATCTGGTCGAGGCGCATTTGCAAATGACGGGACGGGCGGCGAATCGCCAGGTGCGGGACGCCTCGATCGCCCTATTGCACGGCGACGGCGGCGTGCTGTCGTCCCACGTGAGCATGTTTTTGGAGCGGGTGCGATGAGCGAGCATCTAGCGGACTGGACCAAGGGCGAAGAGGCCATCACCTACCAGACCTGCGGCGCCTGCGGCCATGTGCAGTATTTCCACCGCGCCTTTTGCGCGGCCTGCGGCGCGTCCGGCCCGCGCGAGCGGCGCGCCAGCGGCAAGGGCAGGGTCTATGCGACCTCGCTGGTCTGCCGCGCCGCCACGCCCGAGACGCGCGCGCACGTGCCCTACAACATCCTGCTGGTCGATTGCGCCGAGGGCTTTCGCATGATGGCGCATGGCGAGACCGGTCTTGCCATCGGAGATGCGGTCAATGCGAGCTTCAAGCCGTTTGCCGGCAAGCTGGTGCCGTTCTTCACGAAGAAAACCTAGAGCGTTTTCGAACGAAATGGATGCCGGTGCGCGTAAAGAAAACGCGTAAAACTAGAATCTAGAGCCCCGTTCCGGTTTCATCGGAACGGGGCTCTAACGGGCTTCGTCATTCGGGGGCGGTCCAGAGGACCGAGCCTGGAAACGGGATTCTGGGCCTGGCTTGTGCGAGAGCCACCCCGGAATGACGAAAACGCTGAACTAACGCCCGTAGAACAATATGCTGGCGATGACGAGCATCGCTGTCACCGCCAGCATATGCGCGAGCGCTCCCGAGGCCGCCCCCTTGGTGGCTTCCTTCATGCCTTTTTCTCCCTAGACTTGGGCGTGACTCATCGTTGCGCGCGCTGCGCACCCGACGGCCAATCGTTTTTACTCGGAACACCCCACTTCGAGGATTCACCGCGATTTGTCCCCACGCGGTGAATATCGACTGTATCAAGGTCGATCAGCAATGCGGCGGCAATTTGACTCGATATTGTTGCTCCTGCGTCGTTGCGCGCATAGAATTTTGGCGGACCTTATCCCGGCAACGACAATAAGCGCCGCAAGCGCAAGGAAAAACGTCAGGTAAATCATGGCCCGTATCGACTACAGCGACTCCTCCAAGGCGTCCGACCGCACCCGCGAAATCCTCGACAAGAACCGCAACGCCAACATCTTCCGCATGATGGCGCACTCGCCGAGCTATTTCGAGCAGTACTGCCGCCTCGGCGGCGCCATCCGCCACAAGGGCGAGCTCGATCCGGTCGTGCGCGAGCTCGCGATCACGCGCACCGGCATTTTGTGCGAAGCGCCGTACGAGATCATCGCGCACAAGCGTATCGGCAAGAATGTCGGCGTAACCGACGAGCAGAACGAGGCGCTTGCGAACTGGCAGGCCGCGATGTGCTTCAATGAGGTGCAGCGCGCCGCGCTCGCCTTCACCGACGAGATCGTGAAATTGAAGAAGCCGACGGATGCGACCTTCAAGGCGATCGCATCGAAGCTGACGCCGGCCGCGCTGGTCGAACTCCAGCTCTCGGTCGGTTTCTACATCATGACGTCGAAATTCCTGGAGACCTTCGAGATCGATCTCCAGCCGGTCACGGAAGTGGTGGGCTGACCCAAAAGCTGCGGCGAGGGATGCCGATGACGATCGATGAATACGCGGCCTGGGCCGCAACGATTGCGAAAGTCGATGAGCGTCCGTCCAACGAGCGGCTGTCCTATCTCGGGCTTGGCCTCGCCGGCGAATCCGGCGAGGTCGCCGACCACATCAAGAAGTTGCTGCGCGATGATTGGCTCGATCGAGCGGGTCTCGTCGATGAGCTCGGCGACGTCATCTATTACTGGGCTTGCCTGTGCGCGGCGACCGGCCAGAAACCATCCGAATTGCTCAAGGCAAGCGCTGCCAAGATCAGCCGGCGGCTGGGCGAGGCTGCGAGCCGGTGAGGCAAGATGTGAGTTGAGGGCTCGGTTCGCCTCTCCCGTAGGGAGAGGTGGAGGACCTCGGGCGCCGCTCACGTCGACGTCAAAATATCTACCTTGGCGTTGGCGACGATTAGGCGATCGGCCAGCAACTGCGCCAGGTTGCGCATGACGCGCTCGCTGGCGCGCGGGTGCTGCTTGCGGAAGCGCTCGAAATCCTTCAGCGAGACTTCGAACGCGGTCGCCGCCATGTCCGCGAAGACGTCGGCGGAGCGCGTCGGCTCCAGCAGCGCCATCTCGCCGAAGGCCATGCCGGCGGTGAGCGTCGCCAGCCGCACGCCGTCGGGCAGCGTGACATGCACGGCGCCGCTGCGCAGGAAGAACAGGGAATCGGCTTTAGCGCCGGTGGTGAGGATCTTAGCGCCGGATTGATAGGTGCGGATCGTGCAGATCGAGGCCAGATCCGTCAGCTCTTCGTCAGTGAAGCCTGCAAGCAGCGGCTGCTCGGCAAGCTCCGTTGTCTCGTGAAAGTCGATCGAGCCGCCATAGCGATAGACGATCTGGTCTTCGGCCCATTCGATCGCGGTATCGAGCAGATAGAAGTCGCGGACGTTCTTCAGCTCGGCGGTCCATTCCCGCAACGTATTCCATTCCTTGGAGGCGCGCCTGACGCCTGACAGCACCACCGTGACATTCAGCGCCGCCAGCTCCTCGAACGCCTCGGCCACAAGGCGCGCACCGGCGCGCGTGGTGGACGTGACCCGGTGCAGGTCGAAAATCACCAATTGCGGCCGCGGCTGCCCCGCGAGCCGGCGCGTCACGTAGTCAACGGCCGACAGCGATAGGGTCCCGACCAGCTCGATGACCCGCACCTCCTGCTCGTGGGCGGCCAGGATCTCGCGCTCCTGCGGGCGGCGGACACGGCGGGATGGACTCTTGCCGATGTCGTAGTCAGCGATAACAGCGTTGCGCGCATCGTCGCTGCGGTTGAGCATGTGCAGGTCGTAATGCGAGGACAACGCCTCGCAGACCTTGATGCCGCGCACGCTGTTGCCGTGCTTGTCGAGTCTTGGCGAATAGCTGCCGAGCCCGAGGCGGGCGGGCAGGGCGGCCAGAATGCCGCCGCCGACGCCGCTCTTGGCGGGGATGCCGATCCGGTAGATCCATTCGCCGGCATAGTCGTACATGCCCGACGACGTCATCACCGACAGCGTGCGCGAGATCGCGTAGGGCGTCAGCACCTGCTCGCCCGTGACAGGATTGACTCCGCGATTGGCGAGCGTTGCCGCCATCACCGCGATGTCGCGCGCGGTGACCAGCACGGCGCACTGCCGGAAGTAGACGTCGAGGACACCAGCGACATTGTCCGAGATCACCGCATTGGTTTTCAGGAGATAGCCGATGGCGCGGTTGCGGTCACCGGTCTGGCTTTCCGAGCTGTAGACGGCCTCGTCCACATCGAGCTCGCGTCCGGCAAAGCGGCTGAGCGCGAGGCGGATCTGCTCGAAGGCTTCAGCGCCTTTGCTCTCGTAAATCAGCCCGGTGCAGGCAATCGCGCCGGCATTGACCATCGGGTTGAACGGATGGTTCTCGGAATTGAGCCGGATCGAGTTGAAGGGATCGCCCGAGGGCTCGACGCCGATCGCACTCTCGACCCGCGCGGCGCCGAGCAGGTCCAGCGCCAGCGCGAACACGAAGGGTTTTGACATCGACTGGATGGTGAAGGGCACCCGGCTGTCGCCGACCTCGTAGACATGGCCGTCCAGCGTCGCCAGGCTGATGCCAAAATGGGCAGGGTCGGCCTTGCCGAGCTCGGGGATGTAGTCGGCCACATTGCCGGAGGTTTCGGCCGAGAATTCGCTGAGACAAGCCTCCAGAAACCGCAGCAAGGGCGGCTTCGAGCGGGTCCAGGCGGAGGCGAGAGGCGAGAGCGGTTTCATCGCCTCTCTTTGTGCAACGCAATCAGGGCACGCGCAACCCGTTCGGCACCGTGGCCTGCCGCCGGACCAGCAGGAGGGCGATCAAAACCGTGGGCACGAGAATGGCGAGGCCGAGCAGCGTGACCTGCATCTGCGACAGCGGCATGATCCCGCCGCCGGGCGTCGCGACGACGAAACCGCCGATCACCAGCAGCACGCGGATCGGCCATTCCAGCGCGCCGCTGCCGCGGAGGTCGCCGACGAAGACCTGGTAGCCCTGGATGCCGCCGCAGATGAACAGCGTGCCGAACGCGGCGAGCGCCATCAGGCCGAGGCCGGCGAGATAGGGGCTCGGCCCCTGCAGCACCAGCGCCGGATTGAGCACGAAGAAAAATGGGATGAAATAGATGATGCTGCCCACCCACATCGATTCCCAACCGGTCTTCATCGCCGGCGAACCGGCGATGCCGGCGGCGGCGAAAGAGGCGATCGCGACCGGCGGCGTGATCGAGGACAGCATACCCCAGTAGAAGATGAACATATGCACCGCCATCTTGTTGAGCCCGAGCTTCTCCAGCGCGGGCGCCACCAGGATGGCGAGGAAGATGTAGCAGGCCGTCGTCGTCAGCCCGAGGCCGAGAATGAGGCTCGTCAGGGCGCACATGCCGAGCAGCAGGAAGGGGTTGTCGCCGGCAATGTGCAACAGATCGTTGGCGAGGCTCGACACCACGCCCGTCATCGAGAATGCCCCGATCAGGAGGCCGCAGCCGGCGAGAATGCCGACGAGCTCGACGAAGGTGCGGCCGTTGACCTCCAGGAATTTGCCGATCGTTGCCAGCGTCCAACGTGTGTCCTTGGAGAAGAACTGATTGAGGATCAGCAGCAGCGCGGTGGCGTAGAACGGCGCATGGCTCTCGCGCTTGAAGTACAGCAGCATCACGATCAGGAGCGCGATGACGAAGACGTAGTACCAGCCGTCCCTGAGCGTATCCATGATCCGCGGCAGTTCGGCGCGCGGGATGCCCTTCAGCCCGTGGCGCGCGGCATAGGAGTCGACCTGCATGAACAGGCCGATGTAGTAGAGCGCGGCCGGAATGATCGCGGCAACCGCGACGTCGGCGTAGCTGACGTTGAGGAACTGCGCGATCACGAAGGCGGTCGCGCCCATGACGGGCGGCGCAAGCACCGCGCCGGTGGAGGCACAGGCCTCGATCGCACCGGCATAGGACGCGCGAAAACCGCTCTTCTTCATCACCGGGATGGTCATGGTGCCGGCGGTGAGCACGTTGGAGATGATCGAGCCCGACATCATGCCGAGCAGGCCGCTGGCAAAGATGCAAACCTTCGCCGCGCCGCCCCGGAACGTGCCGCACAGCGCGAAGGCGAGATTGATGAAGAACTTGCCGGCCCCGGTCATCATCAGCGCGGTGCCGAACACGAGGAAGCCGATCACGGTGTCGGCAAATGCCTGAATGGGAATGCCGAGCAAGCTCTCGCCTGACAGGACGTGATAGGCGGTCGCTTGTTCCAGCGTCGACTGCGTGCCCCGGAACGGCCCGAGCCAGCCGGATTCCGCGAACAGCGGATAGACGGTGAAGGGGAAGACGCTCAGCAGCAGGCTCCAGCCGCCGGTGCGGCGCAGCGCCTCCATCAGCATCGCCCACATCACGAGGCCCGCGGCGATCACGGTGTTCGGCGCGCCGCCGAATTCCCAGCCGGCCTCCGCCGCCTTGCGCACGTTCGACATCAAGAGCAGCGCGGCCACGAACGTCACGACGAAGAAGACGAGGTCGTACCAGGGAATGCGGTCGAGCGGCGCGCGCTCCGTGCCCGGGAAGATCAGGAAGGTGAAGGGCAGCATCAGGGCGATCAGGAGATAGAAATACTCCGTGTTGAGCTGGGTGTAGCCGATCAAGAACCGCAGCGAGAATTGCTGGTTGATGCAGAGAAGGATCGTCGCTGCGGTCGCGGCCACCAGCGTCCAGCGCCAGCCGCCGCGCAAGCTGCGGACGCGTGTGACCTCGGCTTCCTGCATGTTGCCGGCGGCGCCGTGCGGGTCGTCGAACACGACCCGCTTGGCTTCGTCCTGCGGGCCGGTGGAGACTGAAGCAGACGACATGATCGACCCCGCGCGTGGGCTGCTAACCGTTGTGGACCAGAGCGTTTTCGAGCGAAGTGGATACCGGTCCGCGTAAAGAAAACGCGTCAAAACAAGAATCCAGAGCCCCGTTCCGATTCCATCGGAATGGAAATGGCTCTAGTCCTCGAACCCGTTGGGCATGTCGGCCTTGGCGAGCGCGGCGGCGCGCACCTTCATCCAGCCGTCGACGAACGCCTTGTCATCCGACGGCGGATTGGACTTGCCGTAGTCGGCCCACGCCGCTGCGAGCACCTCCTGCCGCTTGAACAGCTTGTTGTTGTGAGCGTCCTGCGCGTCGCTCCATTGCCCGGCCTCCTTGAGCGCCTTCACCGCGCCAGGATGCACCGGCACGACCCAGTTCTTGGTCTGGCGGTCGGCGGCGAGGCCGCCGGCGCCGGGTGCGGAGTCCTTGTAGGCGTCGTAGTTTGCGATCATCGCCTTGGTCATCGCATAGATCTGATCGGGGGCTTGCGAGGCGTAGGCGACGAAGATCGGGTAGGGGTAATTGCCAAGCTCGACCGGCTTGTCCCGCGAGATGCCGGCGCCGCAGGTCGCAAGCTGCGGGAAGAAGAACGAGCCGACCTTCTGCATCCGCGCCCAACCTTCCTTGTCGTTCGCGGGCAGCGGCGGCCAGATCAGGCCGCGCGGCGAGGTCTCGGCTTCCTTGGCGGGGCCAGTGATGGTTGTGCCGAAGGCGGCATCGGTGTCGTTGTTGATCAGGCCCTTCCACAGCGCGCCGTAGCTTGCGAACTCGACGACCTTGACGTCCTTCTGCGTCAGCCCCGCGAAGGCGAGCACCGCGAGCGAGTTCTGGTTCAGCGCGGGCGAGCCCACGACGAATCCGACTCGCTTGCCCTTGAGATCCTTCAGGTCCTTCACGCCGGCGTCGGCGGCGACGCCAAGCGAGCCGCAATTGCAGTCGACGCTCGAAAGCAGGATCTGGAGCGGCTGCGGGCCCCATTCCTTGCTGCCGAATTCGAACACGCCTTCCTGCGCGAAATAGACGCCCGATCCCATCGCCGACGAGGCCGCGCGCTTGGCGCGCAGCGGCGCGAGACGCGCAACGTCGTTCCCGGCCGGCAGCACGCGCACGTCGGTGCCGTATTTGTCCTTCATCATCTTGCCGACGCCGACGGCGATGTTGAAGCCGGCGGTGCCGGTGTCATAGGCGGTGAAGGTCAATGTCGCCGGCAGCTTGCTGTCGTCGGCGAATGCATAGCGTGTAGACGCAAAAGAAATGCCCGCAACCAAGGCAGGCGCGAGCATGATCAGCCCACGGAACATGTATCCCTCCCATCGTCCTCGCTTTTGCCGCGAAGAGTTTCTTGCTTGAGAGGATCATGTCATCGGTGTCAGGCGATAGCAACGCCGGACGGCAGAGCGAAGGGGCGGGCTGACACATTGTCGCGGAGTGCGCCGACAATTCGCTTAACTTGCAACGATCGCGATGGCCTGTCCCTCGGCAACGACGTCGTCGAGCTTGACCAGAAGCGATGTGATCGTGCCGCTCGCGGGCGAGGGCACAGGTATCTCCATCTTCATCGCTTCGACCACCACAACGTCATCGCCGTCAGTGACGGTTCCTCCAACTTGCACGGGAGTTGCGCAGATGCGTCCCGCGATCTCCGTGACGATCTTAATTTCTGGCATGCCATCGCCTTTTTGTTGTCGTTGCAAAATGCCTGAGGTAGCGTCGTCTGCAAGTGGAATTTAATTCCGCAGAGCGGAACAAACGGTAGGGAACATGGGACGACGATCAGAGCGGTTGAGTAGGCAAGGCGTGCTCGCTGGCGATGCCGGTGAGGGTGATGTCATCCAGGTGGTCTCGCGCGCGTTCGACGTGTTGCGATGCTTCGAAGGGCACGAGGCCCGGCTCGGCAATCTCGAGATTTCAAATCGCTGCGGCCTGCCGCGCTCGACGGTGTCGCGACTCACGCACACGCTGACGCGCATGGGGCAGCTCGTCTATCTGCCGCGCGACCAGAAGTACCGTATCGGCCCGAGCGCTGTGGCGATGAGCGCTTCGATGATGAAGGGCGCGCAGCTGCGCAGCATGATCCGGCAGCGGCTCCAGGAAGTCGCCGAGCAATTGCCGGGTACGGTCGGCTTCGTCGTCCCCGATCGCTTCCATCTCGTCTATCTCCAGTTCGCCCGCTCGGCGGCCGCGCTCGGCCTGCACGAGGGCACCGGCAGTCGCATCTCGATGGCCTCGACCGCTGCGGGCGCGGCCTACACCGCGGCACTGGCGCCCGAGGTCGGCGATGCCTTCATTGCGGACATGGAACGGGAAGCCCCCGAGGCTGCCAAGATCCTGAGGCCCCGCATCGAGGCCAACCGGCAGTCGCTGCGCGAGCGCGGCTATGTCGTGGCCTGCGGTCTGTGGAGTCCGCACATCAACGGGCTCGCGGTGCCGATCTGGTCGCCGCAGTACCAGACCTTCGTGGTCGTCACGATCGGTCTTCTGTCCGCGATGTATGACGAGCAGCGTCTGCATGCCGAAGTCGCGCCGCTGATGGTCGCGCTCGGCCGCTCGCTCGGCAGCCTGATCGAGGGCGCGGATGGCGATGTCTTCAACAACCGTATCTCGCGCAGACCCGTCGCAATGGCCGTGCATAACAATAACAAGCCGATCAATTCGGAGGGAGTGAATGAACTGGAAGCCGGAACTCGACGAGCTCGCCCGGCGCGAAGCCTTCGCGCGGGAGATGGGCGGCGTTGACAAGGTCAAGCGTCAGCATGACCAGGGCCGACTGACTGTTCGGGAACGTATCGACAAGCTGATCGACAGGGGCAGCTTTCACGAGATCGGTGCCGTCTCCGGCATCGGTGAATACGATCCGAAGGGCGAGCTGAAGAACGTGACGCCGGCGAACTGCGTGTTCGGCCGTGCGCGCGTCGACGGCCGCACCGTGGTTGTCGTCGGCGACGACTTCACCGTGCGCGGCGGCTCGGCCGATGCGTCGATATCGGCAAAGCCATTGATGGCGGAGGAGATGGCGCATGATTTCCGTCTGCCCATCGTCCGCATCATCGAAGGCTCCGGCGGCGGCGGCTCGGTCAAGACCATCGAGACCAAGGGCGCGGCGAACCTGCCGGGCGGAATCGGCGGCACGCGCTGGTACCGCTTCACGACGGAGAATCTGTCGCGCGTCCCCGTGGTCGCGCTCGGCCTCGGCTCGGTTGCGGGTCTCGGCGCGGCGCGCCTTGCTGCCAGCCACTATTCCATCATGACGAAGTCCTCCGCGATGTTCGTCGCGGGGCCGCCGGTGGTGAAGGCTCTGGGACAGGACCTCACGAAGGAGGAGCTCGGCGGCGCTGATATCCAGACCCGCGCCGGTGCGATCGATCACGCTGTCGAGACCGAGGAGGAGGCCTTTGCCTGCGCGCGGCGTTTCCTGTCCTATCTGCCGTCGTCGGTCTACGAGCTACCGCCGACCTTGCCCTGCACCGACAATCCGGAGCGCACCGAAGAGGCGCTGATGAATGCGGTGCCGCGCAAGCGCAAGCAGGTTTACAAGATGCGGCCCATCATCGACGCCGTCGTCGACAAGGGCTCGTTCTTCGAGGTCGCCAGCAATTTCGGCAAGCCGATCATCGTGGGCCTCGCGCGGCTCGAGGGCCGGGCGGTGCTGCTGCTTGCGAGCGACAGCTACCACTACGGCGGCTCCTGGACGGCGGATGCGTGCCAGAAGGTGGTGCGCTGGGTCGACTTCGCGGAAACCTTCCATCTGCCGATCGTCTATCTCATGGACTGCCCGGGCTTCATGATCGGCCTCGATGCCGAGAAGGCGGCAACCATCCGTCACGGCGTTCGCGCGATGGCCGCGGTGAACCAGACCACCGTGCCATGGTGCACCGTGATCCTGCGCAACGCCTTCGGCGTTGCCGGCGTCGTGCATCAGCCCGCCGACCGCTTCTCGATCCGCTACGCCTGGCCTTCGGCCTATTGGGGCTCGCTGCCGCTCGAAGGCGGCATTGAAGCTGCCTACCGCGCCGACATCGACGCGGCCGAGGACAAGGCGGCGAAGCTGAAGGAGATCGAGGAGCGCCTCAACAAGCTGCGCTCGCCGTTCCGCTCGGCCGAAAAGTTCTGGGTCGAGGAGATCATCGATCCCAGGAAGACAAGGTCGCTGCTGTGCGAGTTCGCAAGGCTCGCGGAGCCGCTGCGAAAGCCGGGACCGCCGGAGAACATGACGATCAGGCCGTAGGTTGCGGTCATTGGGCGCACGCGAAGCGTGCCCGATGACCGGCTCCCGCTAAACAATCGAGACTTTACCGCGGAGTCGGTCTCAATTGCTTCGTCGCTTCGCTCCTCGCGTAGCGGTGCGGTGAAAGTCGCGGAGCATGGAACCATTTCCGGCGCTCCGCATTCAACGCGCATGAGGAACCTTTATTTCGGCATCGGCGCTCTCGCCGCCGCGCTGGTCCTCTTTACGATTTGGCTGGGCCAGCATGAACGGGAGGCATCAATCGATCGCCTCGAGCGGTGGGAGATTCCGCGCTCACCACCTGAGCGCTAGCCAGGGAATCGCGGCCTTCCACTGACGACCCTATCGAAATACCCACAATCACAGTAGCAGTAAGCCGCCGCACGGGAACGGCCATGCCTTCCGCCCGACAGATAGACATTTTGAACCTGCTGGGCATACCACTGCCGCCGGTCTTCGGCGGCAGTGGTATGAGGACTAACGATTAGCGTTTGGGCAGCGACGCCATCACTTCGCCCGCGTCGCCGTCCTCCAGACAGGGGGTGACGGTCAACGGGAGCAAGTCGGCCCACTGTGCGAGCCAGCGATACATCGCCTTTGGATCGCTCGATTCAGAGATCGCAAATCCCTGTCCGTTCATGCCATGCCAGCGGCCCAGCATTTTTACGCCTTCGGGTGGTGCTCCGCCGGTTTCCAGAAAACGGGCGACGGCTGCATTGAAGGTGCCTTGAGGTACACTCCAGCTTGTAATGAATTTCATGCTATTCTCCCATAACTTGAATTATCGGATGAATGCTGCGGCTGTGCCGCCTGCGAACAATAGCGCCGGCGTGTCGAATAACAACGGCGAATGAAGCGGTGCGTAAGAGCGTTTTCGAGCGAAGTGGATACCGGTTCGCGTAAAGAAAACGCGTCAAAACAATCTAGAGCCCCGTTCCGACTCCATCGGAACGGAAATGGCTCTAGTGTGATGCGGGCGCCGCAGCGGACTTGGTTGTATGTCGCCGGCGCCAGAAGCACCGTGTTATGCTACCGTGCCGACATTGACGCGGCCGAGGACAAGGCGGCGAAGCCGTCATCTCATCAGAGCCGCAGCACCTTGCCGGGATTCATGATGTTTTGCGGATCGAGCGCCCGTTTTATGGTTCGCATGATGTCGAGCTCGGTTTTCGATCGGTAGTGACTGAGCTCGTCCAGCTTGTCCATGCCGATGCCGTGTTCCGCCGAGATCGAGCCGCCCATGGAGGTGATGAGATCGTTCACGGTCCGCGTGATGGCGGCCGTGTGCTGGGCCAGCGTCTGCTGATCCATGCCGTTGGGCCCCATGAACGAAAAATGCAGATTGCCGTCGCCGATGTGTCCCAACGGATAGGGGCGGATGGTCGGGAGAATGTCGAGCACGGCCTTGGTCCCCTTGTCGATGAACTCCGGAATCCTGGAGATGGCCACCGACACGTCGTAACTGATCCCCGGCCCCTCGGCGCGGGAGGCCTCGGCGACGGCTTCCCGGATGCGCCACATGTTGCGCGATTGATTTCCGGTGTGAGCGATCACCGCGTCAAGCACGCGGCCGGCCTCGAGTTGATCGGCGAGAAACGGTGCCATCTTCTCGGACATGCCCTCTGTCCCATTCTGACGTGCCCGCGCGGACGACCATTCAAGCAGGAGGTACCATGGCGTGTCCGCCTTGAGGGGATCCTGGGTGCCGGGAATATGGCGGAGCACCATGTCGATGGCGGCACGGCTCATCAGCTCGCACGAGCCGACATTGTCCTCGGACGCAGCATGCGCTTCGGACAGGATCTCCAGGGCCGCGCGCGGATCCCGGATCGCCAGCCACGATGTGCAGACGTCCTTGGGCGCCGGCCATAGTTTGAGGACAGCCTTCGTGATGATGCCCAGCGTACCTTCGGCGCCCATGAAGAGGTGCTTGAGGTCGTAGCCCGTGTTGTCCTTCTTGAGCGAACGTAGTCCGTCCCAGATGTCGCCGTTGGGCAATACGACTTCAAGCCCCAGGACGAGATTGCGGGCATTGCCATAGCGGAGCACCTGCACGCCGCCGGCATTTGTCGACAAATTGCCACCGATCATGCATGAGCCTTGGGCGCCAAGGCTGAGGGGCAGAAACCTGTCGTGATTGGCCGCGGTCTCCTGAAGAGTCTGCAGAACGCAGCCGGCCTCGACCGTCATCGCGTATCCGACGGCATCGACGTCCAGAACGCGGTTCATGCGGCCAAGCGACAACACAATGCCCGTATGCGCAGGCCAGGGCGTCGCCCCACCCATCAGACCGGTGTTTCCACCCTGCGGCACAATCGCGACGCCGTGTTCATGGCAGAGCCTGACCACTTTCGAGACTTCCTCGGTGCTGGAGGGACGAACAACGGCGCCAGCACGCCCAACCAGCAATCCACGCCAATCCGTCACGAACGGCTGCTTGCCGTGCTCGTCCTCGATAAGACCCTTCTCGCCCACGATCGCGCGCAATGAATCGAGCATTTGGGCGGTCAATGGAACGGTCGGGATGGTGGGCTCGGACGATGGTACGGCAGCCGGCATTTGTTTCCCCTGAGCACATCTTGGTGTGTACTGAGCGCGTGAAGCGCTTCAGCTATTGTCCACGTTTGTGCCGTGAAGTCTAACGGCAATATGTGCCGCACCTGGAAGCCGGAGACGAGCTCGTCCGGCGGGGCCCATCACCGAGCGGGGGGGCGGACGGCGCTGTCATCACCGCTGCTGTAGCTGACCGTGGCCCGCTTCGTCGCTCGTTCGCGAAAGCGCAATGATCGCGACGATCGCGGCCGCAAAGCCGGAGGCCGCGCCGACGCCTAATGCCCAGCGCGGGCCAAGATAATCCGCGACCCATCCGACGATCGGTGCGCCGATTGGCGTGCCGCCTAGCGCGACGCCGAGCCGCAGCGCCATCACGCGGCCGCGCATCGCAGGCTCTGTCGAGAGCTGCATCAGCGCGTTCGACGTGTTCATGACGGTCAGCGCGGCGACGCCGATCACGACCAGCGCGGCGGCGAACAGCCAATAGCCCGGCGCCAGCGCGGCCAGCGTGCAGCCGAGGCCAAAGATCGCAGCACCCGCCAGCAGGGAATTGAAGCGCGGCCGCTCGCGGCTTGCGGCCAGGAGCGCGCCCGACATCGTTCCGATCGCCATCATCGAGGACAGCAGGCCAAAGCCGCGCGCGTCGGTGTGGAAGACGCCGACGGCCATGGTCGAGATGAAGATCGGGAAGTTGAGCCCGAAAGTCCCGATCAGGAACAGCATGATCAGGGTCGCCCTGAGGTCGGAGCGGGACCAGACATAGTGAAACCCCTGCAAGACGCTGCCCTTGCTGCGGTGGGCGCGCGCATTGGGGCGAAGCTCCGATGTGCGCAGCAAGGACAACGACGCCAGCACCGCCATGAACGATGCGCCGTTGAACAGGAAGGCCCAGCCGGTACCAACGGAGGCGACGACAAGGCCGGCAACCGCGGGTCCGATCATGCGTGCGGCGTTGAACGAGGTGGAGTTCAGCGCGATCGCGTTCGACAGATCGGCATCGCCCACCAGCTCGGACACGAAGGTCTGGCGCACGGGAGCATCGAGCGCCGCGCTGCAGCCGAACAGGAAGGCGAACACATAGACGTGCCAGAGCTGCACCAGGCCGGTGACGGTGAGAAGTCCGAGGATCAGCGCGAGCGCGCCCATCGTCGCTTGCGTCGCCATCAACAGCCTGCGCTGGTTGAAATGATCGGCGGCAAAGCCGGACCACGGCATCAGCAGCAGTTGCGGCCCGAACTGCAGCGCCATTACGATGCCGACCGCGGACGCGCTGTGATTGGTCAGCTGGGTGAGAACGAGCCAGTCTTGCGCGGCGCGCTGCATCCAGGTTCCGACATTGGACACCAGCGCGCCCGCGGCCCACACCCGGTAGTTGAAGCTCCGTAGCGACCGAAAGATGCGTCTCATGTTCGCCCGGGTTCGTTACCGCCGTGAAATCGGCCGAACCGCCGCGCCAGAAACAGGCCGATCGAAAGTCCGCCGAGGCCGAGCGCGACGACGTCGCTTGTGATCCTCAGGCCGAAATCGCCGACGCGGCAGACCAGGAGATATCCGACAAGGAGGTTGAAGAAGCCCCACAGCACGTTGACGGTCGATGTGGACAGTCCTTCGCCCGGAGGTTTTGCAAACGGGGTTTGAAACGGCTCTCCCATCATGCCGGCGACGACATGGGGGATGGCGTTGGTGAGGAAGGCGCCTCCGAAAAAGTAGGCGAGGAGGTCAAGCCAGTTCATGCGCTTGTGTCCTTAATCCTCGACGAGCCGCTTCAACAACCTGACAGCGGCGGCGAGTTCCTGCTGCTCTCGCAGAGACAGTTTCGTTGCGATGGTGCGCGACAGCCAATCCTGCCGCGCGGCCCGGCCGGTGCGCAGCCGCTCGCGGCAGGCCTCCGTGAGGGACATGATGGTCTGGCGGCCGTCGTCGGGATCGGGTGCGCCGCGGACCAGGCCGGCAGCCTCCAGCGCCGCGATCGCCGCGCTCATTGACTGCGGTCGCATCCCTTCCGATCTCGCCAGGCCGGATACGGTTGCAGGGCCGTCCTTTTCGAGGCGAAGCAGCACCGCGACCTGGGAAGGGGGCAGGTCCTCCCGTTGGCCCTGCTCGCGAAGCCGGCGCTTCAACCTTCCGATCAGCAAACGAAGATCTTCGGCGAGCGCGGATGTGCGCGCGGCCCCGGCATTGTCCGGTGGATTCTTCATGCGAGTGAGAATAGCAGATACGAAGGTAAACTGTAAAGATTGTCTTTACAGTTTACCTGCGGAACCGGGATGCGGGCCGAACGACGTCGTCCGCATCGGTGCCGAAAATGCCGTTCAGCCAAACGGAGCGCTCATTCGGCGCCACGTTCCGCCGCTGTTCAGGCCAATTTCGGCCAAACCAATATTGGTTGCTCATTGCCGGGGCAGGATCCTCCAGCTCGGGGTCCCGCAATGATCAAGCAAGTTCTTTCTGCGTGTTTGTTCGTTATCGTTAGTTCGGTTGCTTCGGAAGCGCGGCCTTATCGTGTTCTTCAAGCTCCTGAATGCAACGTCACCATGCCTTGCGACTTCTCGTATTCGCAGACTCGGCGCGAGCGGGCTTCCCGGCAATCATTACAAGCATATCGCTCAACGCAACTGACAGTGACTGACGCAGGCAGCGCCGCCACGACAGTGACCATCTCCGACGGTCGCGTCGTCGGCGGACGCCCGGACGGCTGCCCTTCCTCCTTCTGCGGCTGCGGGGCGGCCCTGCGCGTGTTTGGTCATCACGTGCCGGAATTGAACCTCGCGGCCAACTGGCTGCGCTTCCCGCGCACGGCACCGGCGCCGGGAATGGTCGCGGCGCGACGCGGGCACGTCTTCGTCCTGGAGCAGCACCTCGGAGGCGACATGTGGATGGCGTACGACGCCAACTCCGGCGGACACGCAACGAGAATGCACGCGCGTTCATTGCGGGGTTATACGGTCGTCAACCCGCGCGGCTCGATGACTTGAGGGCGATGCCGCGGTGTTCGGGGGCGCCACCGCGATCAGATACTGAGCCGGCTCGCGCCGGCCCAGTACGGGCGTCGGGTTACGCCATGGCTGCTTGCGGTTTTGGCTTTGGTTGCCGCGAGAGCGCGAGCACGATCAGCGAGGCGAACACGCAGAGCGCGCCGGCGATGAAGAACGCAGGCAGGTAGCTCTGATAGACCGTCCGCGACAAACCGGCGCCGAACGCGGCGGTGCCGGCACCGAGTTGATGGCCGGCAAAGATCCAGCCGAACACCAGATTGGCGCGCTCGGGTCCGAATTTTTGCGCGGTGAGCCGTACCGTGGGGGGCACCGTGGCGATCCAGTCGAGCCCGTAGAACATCGCGAAGATCGAAAGGCCGTAGAAGGAGAAGTCGCTGAAGGGGAGGAAGATCAGCGAAAGCCCGCGCAGGCCGTAGTACCAGAACAAGAGCCAGCGATTGTCGTAGCGGTCCGACAGCCAGCCCGACATGATGGTGCCGAAGAAGTCGAAGATGCCCATGGCCGCGAGCAGGCTCGCGGCCTGCACCTGCGGGATGCCGAAATCGAGACACATCGGGATCAGGTGCACCTGCACGAGGCCGTTGGTCGAGGCGCCGCAGACGAAGAAGGTCGCAAACAGGATCCAGAACGCGCGTGACTGCGAGGCGTCGCGCAGCGTGCCGAGCGCAACTGCCGTGATCGAACCGTGGCTCACGGGCGGCGCGGGCAGGGGCTCGGTGCCTTCATCGCCGAACGGGCGCAGGCCCACATCGCTTGGCCGGTCGCGCATGGCGAGGAGGACCGCCAGCGCGGAGACGCCGAGCATGATGCAGACGAAGCCGAGCGCGAGCCGCCAGCCGTAGCGGTCGGTGAGGCTCGCCAGCAGTGGCAGGAACACGAGCTGGCCGGTGGCGACGCTCGCGGTCAGGATGCCGACGACGAGGCCGCGCCGCGCGGCGAACCAGCGCGTGGCAATCGTCGCGCCCAGTACCAGCGCGGTCATGCCGGTGCCGATGCCGATGACCACGCCCCACAGCAGCACGAGCTGCCAGACCTCGGTCATGCCGAGCGAGGCGACGAGCGCCGAGACCACGATGAGCTGCGCGGCCAGTGTGACGTTGCGCAGGCCGTAGCGGTTGAGGAGGGCGGCGGCGAACGGCGCCATCAGTCCGAACAGGATGAAGCGGATCGACAGCGCGGAGGAGATCTGCGCTGTGCTCCAGCCGAACTCCTTTTGCAGGGGAACGATGAATACGCCGGGCGCGCCGACCGTACCGGCGCTGATCAGCGCGGCGAGGAAGGTCACGCCGACCATCACCCAGCCGTAGTGAATGTTGCGGCGCTTAAGTGTTGCCGCGAGCCAGTTCGAGATCATCGGGCCTCAATGTTGGTTGGCGGGCTTTGCGGGACCCGCGTCATCGTTGCAATCTGACACAGGAATGGGAAGTCTGAAATGAAGGACTTCCCTCAATTAAGGACATTGTGGCGGTTAGTGCGCGAGACGCTCCACGGCGATCGCAGTGGCTTCGCCGCCGCCGATGCAGAGTGCCGCAACGCCGCGCTTGAGGTTTTGCGCCTCCAGCGCATGCAGCAGAGTCACGATCAGCCGCGCACCGGTGGCACCGATGGGATGGCCGAGCGCGCAGGCGCCGCCATTGATGTTCAGCTTCTCGCGGGGAATGCCGAGATCACGCTGCGCCGCCATGGCTACCACGGCGAAGGCCTCGTTGATCTCGAACAGGTCGACGTCACCGGCACTCCAGCCGACCTTGTCCAGCAGCTTGCGAATCGCCGGGATCGGCGCGGTGGTGAACCATTGCGGTTCCTGGCTGTGGGTGGCGTGGCCCTTGATCTCGGCCAATGCGGGCAGGCCGTTGCGATCGGCGAGCGAGCGCTTCGTCAGCACGAGCGCGGCGGCGCCATCGGCATTGGCGGAGGAGGCGGCCGGCGTGATGGTGCCGTTGGCGCGGAACGCCGGCTTCAGGCCGGGGATCTTGGCCGGATCGACCTTCAGCGGATGCTCGTCGTTGGCGATGATGCGCGGGCCGGCCTTCTCGGTGAGCGTGATCGGCGCGATCTCGGCCTTGAAGGCGCCGCCCTCGACCGCCTTGCGCGCGCGGCTCAAGGTCTCCATCGCGTAGGCGTCCTGGTCCCCGCGTGTGAATTGGTAGGCTTCGGCCGTGGCCTCGCCGAAATCGCCCATGGAGCGGCCGGTCTCGTAGGCGTCCTCCAGCCCGTCCATCATCATGTGGTCGATGATGCGGTCGTGACCGGCGCGATAGCCGCCGCGTGCCTTGGCCAGCAGATAGGGCGCGTTGCTCATGCTCTCCATGCCACCGGAGACGACGATTTCGGCCGACCCCGCGCGGATGATGTCGTGCGCCAGCATGGTTGCCTTCATGCCGGAGCCGCAAACCTTGTTCACAGTGGTCGCGCCGGTGGCGTCGGGCAGGCCGGCTCCACGCGCGGCCTGCCGCGCCGGTGCCTGGCCCTGG
>NZ_LGHM01000160.1 GCF_001908185.1 Bradyrhizobium sp. AS23.2 | reverse complement strand
GGGCAATTCTCCGCAGCGCGGTGATGATCTCGGGATCGCCGATGTCGCCGCCGTGAATGATGTGGTCGACATGGGCCAACGCGCGAAGCGCCTCCGGTCTGAGCACGCCGTGCGTATCCGAGATGATGCCGATGGTGAAGGTCATCGAAGCGTCCGGTTGAAGCACTTTATCGCGCGTTGGGCCGCGGCTTCCTGATGCACCGCCGGTACCCCGGACATCAACCGCCTATGCCGACTTCCGTCGCTGGCCGGTCGCGGGCTTCTTCGCCGCTGCTTCCTTCGCCGGCTTCTTGCCTTGGATCGGCATCAACATCTCTTTCTGGCCTGCCGCCACCTTGCGCGGCTTCTTGGCGGGCTTTGCCGCCTTTGCCGGCGCGGCCTCCCGGCCGACGCTCCGCCGTAGCGCCTCCATCAGGTCGACCACGTTCTCGCCCTTCGGCCGCTCCTTCGGGCGGATGGTCTTGCCCGCGCGCTTCTGGTTGATCAGGTCGACCAGCGCGGTCTCATAGTGGTCCTCGAACTTCCCGGGATCGAAGGTGCCAGCCTTCTGGTTCACGATGTGCCTGGCGAGGTCGAGCATGTCCTTGGTGACTTTGACGTCCTGGATCTCGTCGAAATACTCCTGCTCGCTGCGCACCTCGTACGGATAGCGCAGCAGCGTGCCGACGAGCCCCTTGTCCATTGGCTCGAGCGCAATGATGTGCTCGCGGTTGGTCAGCACGACGCGCCCGATCGCCACTTTGGCCATCTCGCGGATGGTCTCACGGATCACTGCGAAGGCGTCGTGGCCGACCTTGCCGTCCGGACGCAGGTAGTAGGGGCGGATCAGGTAGCGCGGGTCGATGTCGGACTTGTCGACGAACTCGTCGATTTCGATGGTCCGCGTCGACTCCAGCGCGATCTCCTCGAGCTCTTCCTTCGTGACCTCGATGTACTGCCCTTTGTCGAGCTCGTAGCCCTTGACGATGTCCTCGTTGGCCACCTCGTCCCCGGTATCCGCATCGACCTTCACGTACTTGATACGGTGACCGGTTTGCCGGTTGAGCTGGTTGAACGAGATCTTTTCGGATTCCGAGGTCGCCGGGTAGAGCGCCACCGGGCAGGTGACGAGCGACAGACGCAGGAAGCCTTTCCAGTTGGCGCGCGGGGAGTGAAGTGGCTGCGCGAACGCGTGCCGGATCGACCGGTCGTCTACATCATGGGCAACCATGAGGCTTATGGCGGCGACATCGATCGGGCCGTCGAAAAGGCAAAAGCGGCAGCGCGAAATACAAATGTTCATGTGTTGCAGAGCGAGACGGTCCAGATCGGCGGGATCACGTTTGCGGGCGCGACGCTTTGGACCGACTTCGCTCTCTGCGGTGATCAGCGTCGCGCGATGGCTGTCGCCGCCGAGCATATGAACGACTTCCGCAAGATCAGGACCGCGCGCTACATGGAGCGCTTTCGGCCATACCACGCCTATGCGCGCCACCTTGCGGCCCGCAAGTTTTTTGAAGGCGAAATGCGCAAGCCGCGCTCCGGCAAGCTGGTCGTGGTCTCCCACCATGCCCCGCATCCAGGTCGAGCGTTGCCCCTTTCCGACCCGACGGGCCACGACGAGATCCTCGCCGCTGCGTATCGGAGCGATCTCAGGTTCTTGATGTCGTCGGCACCTGACGACGGATTTGGTGCGCTCCGGCCTGCGGACGTCTGGATTTACGGCCATACCCACGAGTCCGAGGACACCGTCATCGGTCAGACGCGAGTCGTCTCCAATGCCAAGGGCTACGGACCCTGGCTGCCGAAGTATCGCACCTGGGAAAATCCGCGTTTCGATCCGAACCTCGTCATCGAAATCTGAAGGAGGTAGCCATGGCCGACACTGGCGACCGATCGAAATCGACCGGCACATCGCAGCATGTTCCTCCTCTGGCTTCGCGTGTAGCACCGTATCCGACAGAATGGCGGTTGAAGGCGCCCCCCCGATCTATTCGTTTCCGCGAAGACCGCCACCGCAATCCCTGTGCGACATCCTGTTTTACGCGACGCACTCATTCAGGCATCGCTCGATCACCAGGTGCGATCCATCGAGCATATCGCGTCTGCGCGTGTTGTCTCGAAGCCGATTAACCTTGATGCCGTCGTCGTGCGGCGCGACGACGGCCGTTTCCTGCTCGACATCGTTCCGACAAGACGCGTCCGCACTTCGGAGGAGCTGCGATCGGCAGAAATGGCTCTGGCCGAGCTCGGCTTGACGCCGATGGTCTTGACCGCGGAAGACATCATGCGGCAGCCGCGTTACGGCAACACCCAGATGGTCTGGGCGCATCGCAAGATCCCCGTCCCAGTCGGCTTGCGGATGCGTGCCCTGCAGATCCTGCTGGATGAGGGAACGATGCCGCTAGGAGAACTTCTCAAGAGCATTCGCAGTGAGGTTGATCCCGTACCGGCAATATTAGCGCTTGCCTGCGCCGACCTTGTCTACCTCGATCTGACCTCCCAGCCGCTGAGCCCGACCAGCACGGTAGGCTGCTGCGCCCGGACGGAGACGCCATGAGCTTTGCCGTGTGCGTCGGTCCGGGCGATCGCGCATGGCATCCGCCATCGGCCCCGCAACTGGGCTGGCTTCCAAAGGGCGACGACAGGGTCGGAGCGCAAGGCATGAGCGCGAAAGACGACGATATCGATCTGCCCGCGATCGCAGATGCTGTCTCGACCGGTGCAGCCGCCGACTCGGCGGACTGGGAGGATCGGCTGAAGGGACTACCCCGGCTGTTGCGCTACGCCGTGCTGGTTGGCAGCAATGCAGCCCATATCGAGGAGCGGCTGATCGCCGAAATCGACGAACTCTGCCCAAAAATCCCGCACACCGTGGCCTGGGCGGTGACACCGGGCGTCGAAACGGGGCTGGCGCTCGCTGCGGAGCTCGACCGCCGCGCGGTCACCGATGACCAGCCGAACCTTCGCAGTTTGGCCGACTGCGTCCGACTTTTATGCTTGCCGCTGCCACACGACGTGACCCA
Source organism: Bradyrhizobium sp. AS23.2 (assembly GCF_001908185.1). GTDB lineage: Bacteria > Pseudomonadota > Alphaproteobacteria > Rhizobiales > Xanthobacteraceae > Bradyrhizobium. The sequence goes on along the minus strand of NZ_LGHM01000160.1, from coordinate 7,548 downwards.
CTTCGACCACTACCGCAGGGTCGGCAAGGCGCTGGTTCACGCCTTTCACGGAGCTTCCAGACATGCCGAGCAAGGGCTCTGCTGCGTCCTCGAGCGCTTCGCCTTCGGCTGGGCGGCGCTGCCGGCCTGCACCGACTTTCTGTCAAAGGGAGTTTCGGCAGCTGTGAATGCTCACGTCCTGGGCGCGACCATGACGGAGTATCGCATCTCCGCGGCCAAGGCTGTCGCCCGGCAGGAGGCCAGGGAGGCAGAGGAGCGCCGGAACAAGCAAGCCGAGGACAAAGTTGCCGCGAACCTGCCGCGGGTGCCCTCCCCTGTGGCGGAAGGGATTCGAGAAAATCATCTCATGGTCGCACGCCTCTCTGCAGAGGAGATGAAAAACCCCAAGCTGAAGGACATCCTGGGACCACTGAAGAGCTCGATCAACAAGGCCTTGCCGTTGGTCGTGGCGCCTCCGCTGCACGAGGTTCGCAAAACCCTCGTGCACGAATTTCCCTATGCCGCCGACGTGGTCGATTTCGTGCTTGCCGACCTCGTTGGCCGTGTAACGGTACGCCTGCGTCCGCTGTTGCTGGTCGGCGCCCCCGGCGGAGGCAAGAGCCGGTTCGTCCGGCGCCTTGGCGAGACCGTGGGCGTCAGCGTCTGGCGCGAGGACGCCTCGCGCTGCGACGGCGCGGTATTCGGCGGGACAGACCGGCGCTGGTACTCGGCCGAACCCTGTCATCCCTTTCTTGCCGTTGCGCAGGGCAAGATCGCCAATCCGCTGGTCATGATCGACGAGATTGAGAAGGCCGCCACGCGATCAGACTACGGACGCCTGTGGGATTGCCTGCTTGCCTTTCTTGAGCCCGAAACCAATGCCCGCTACCCCGATCCCGCATTGCAGACAGCCCTCGATCTGTCCCAGGTCTCCTATGTCGCCACTGCGAACAGCCTTGATCCGTTGCCGAGTGCGATCCGGGATCGTTTTCGCGTGGTGACGTTTCCGAAGCCGACCGCGAGCAATGTCGACGCTCTGCTGCCCGCCATCATCGCCGACCTCGCCAAAGAGCGCGGCCTCGACCAGAACTGGATGCCACCGCTCAACGGGATCGAGCGCGCTTCGCTCACGCAATACTGGTGCGGCGGCTCGGTGCGCCAACTCCGCCGTATGGTGGAACCCATCCTGCGCGAGCGCGACCTGCGTGCAGTGAGGCATTGACCATGTCTTCCTGGCGACATCCCTAGCCTCAAAGCGAAGCCAGCTAACCGCTGGCGCGACGGAACGAGTCGGGTCCGCCCCTCAGATTCGTAGTCTGGGCGCGACCATTGAAATCGTTGGGGTTTGTTACCGTAAGGACGGGGCCTAAGCTCTGCAGACCCGCGGTTTTCCAGCGCGCGCCGGAGCACCCTGGTTACCGTAAGCTCGTTTGCGAAAATATCAATCTGTCGAGAGCCAGCAGTTCACGATGCTTCTAAAGCCCCATTCGCCCGCAAAGCGCTTCCTGACAAGTGCCACTCCTTCTGCCTGCTGGCGATGAAGCCAAGGCCATTTCGTTGATGCGCCGTGCTTGTTGGCTGGGTTGCCGCAAATAGTCGTGCACGACTTTGCCGAGGCCGAGCGTCAAGTCGGCAAGAATGTGGATCGCTGACACGACCTCGAGCACTGGCAACTCGGTGCCGTGTTCGTAAGGGGTCAAGAACTCGTCCGCAGGCACGACATCCGCAACTTCGGGGTCGAACGGCATCTTGCGCATGAACGAGCTCCGCACAAATGGACTTCGGCGACCCTACCAGTTCAACCTGACCGCCTCATGTCGGCTGATCGCATCGCGCGAGCGAATGCTCGAGGAAGAAACGCAGCATTTCCCTCGTCGCGTCCGGGCCTCGCGGATCGGTGTAGGAGCCGGCGGGACTGCCTCCCGACCAGGCGTGGCCGGCCCCGTGAATATTCCAATGCTCGGAGACGGCGCGACCGCCGGCGTCGGTCAGGATCGTGCGAGTATAGGCGTGCCCTTCAGGCACTCGTCCATGGATCACCTTCGCTTTCGGATTCGCTGCGTTGGGGGACCGCTCGACGATTCGATCGCCGTTGTTCGGATGCACCGTGGTGTCCCGGTCGCCATGGAAAACGATGGTAGGCACCGGCGATCGGGCGACAGCTTTGGGCCCGCCTCCCTGCCGCATCGCAGCGAACGCGGAGGGAAGGTCGCTGGCGGCACCGCAGGCCAGACCCGAATGGATCCCGACAGCCGCGTACAGATCGGCGTACGTCTCGCCCATAATGGCGGCGGCGGCCCCGCCCGCCGACAAGCCGGCGACATAGATGCGCTTAGGATCGATCGAATGGTCTCGCATGATCTGCCGGGTGATGCCCGCGATCAGCGAAGGTTCGCCACCGCCCCGCTGCTGGTCGCCCGGGCGAAACCAGTTCCAGCATTTCGCCTGGTTGGCTCCGCTGGGCTGCTCCGGATAGACCACGAAACAATTCAGCTCCTCCGCTAGGAAATTCATCCGGGTGCCGGCCGCGAAATCGTCCGGCGACTGGGTGCAGCCGTGAAGCATGACGACGAGAGGAAGCGTTCGTCCCCGCGAGCGGCTTGGGATGAAAAGCTTGTAGCTTCGACTTCCGGCCGCATTGCGAAAGGTGTCGGCGACGAACCTTGTGCCGTCAGGTGCGATATCCGTCGTGGAGGGCGGAGCGCGTTTCATTGAGCCGCGCAGGCCGAGCCCGGAGAACTCCCGCATGCCGTCGAGCGGTGCGGGGCGTTTGCGCCGCTCAACGGAAGGGGCCTGCTCCTCGACGACACTAGCCTTCAGGTCGATGGTTGGCGGCTCGAGCCTCGGGGCTACGACATCAGCAGCGCCGCGGGACGGTTTCGACACGCTCTCGCCCCGCAGCATGCGCTGCAGGAGCGCGGTGGCCTCGACCAATTGACCTGCACGCGTGAGGCGGGTGGCCTCGCGAACTATGTTCTGATCCAACATCGCATTACCTCGTTCGGTCGGCGAGAGCGGCCTTGACCGCGGAAGTGGCATGGAGGGCTCCGAGCACCGAGACCGAAGCGATGGTCGCGCGGGCCAGATCCGGCGTGACGTCCTGTTCGATGCTCGCCAGGCCGAGAACGTTGATGTGCAGCATCTTGCCGGCGCGTCGCGCCGCTTCGAGATCCGTGCGGCTATAGGTCCGCAGGCCGAGATCCAGCCTCTTTCGGACAGTCGACTGCTTCACGACATCCGCATGGCGTTCAAGCTGGTTGCGGATGGCCGTCCGGATGAAGTCGGTCCGGTTGGAATAGAACCCTTCCTGCACCATCAGATCGACCTGACCGAGATCGACATAACCGAGGTTGATCGTGATCTTCTCGGTGTCGGGGGTCTTTAGTCGCAACTCGCGGACATTGTCAGGCATGGAACGCACGCACTTTTCCATCCAATTGGATGGTGCATGGATGGCAAATGGATGTCAGGGGGTGATTTTCAAGGGGCAGCTTAAAATCGGCCTAGCCAGCGCGCGGCGTCCCCCGGGATTCCGATGTTTCCGGAGATCGCGCCCAGACGGACGTCGAGAGATCCGAGTCCGATCGGTGTAAATTCCCTTCGCCGCTCCTCCTTCATCGGACCCCCGCAGCAGCGATATTTCCGCCGCAGCCGTCATGCGCGCCAAAGCGCTCTGGCAGAAATCTGAGCTTTCTTCGCCCTGTCCAGCATGAAGCCGAGCCGTATAACCATGATCGGCCGGCGCGATATCAACGACGGTGACGGCCAGCGCGTCGCCACGCTTGGCGCCCTCGATGAACACTGGGCCGGACATGGAATGATTGTTCGTTGCATCGACATTTGCAGTGATGCCGGGCTCCGTACGATTTGAACGATCTGACCGCTGGAGCTTCGCGGTAGCTGGTTTACGACCAGCCCCTGCAGATCAAGAGTTAACGTCAATTTACAACGCACAACGCGGGGCCTGTCACTCTGCCGCGAGCGCGTGGTGTCGCAGCGGCAAGCCGAGACGTCCCCATGGTCGGTACATCGCCTTCAGTTCGCGCCCGCCCAGAACAGGGGGATGCGGGCGTACTCTAACATCCGCACGGCGGCTGACCACCAAGCTTGGAAAGATCACCGTAGCTGGGGGGTGTCACTATATCCGATGACTGACATGGCTGGTGCGCGATCCCAACCTGGGACGGCTGCGAAACTTGATCTGAAGTCGGGGCGGACGATGACATGATGACGCGTCGCATAGTGGCGTGTCATTTGCGCATTTGCGGAGGAAGTGACGATAACAAGAAGGCCGGCGGCCAAGAGCGTGCGCATCGTGTTTTCTCCATCAAGCATGGCTATACTCACCAATGTCGAGTTTTCATCTCGTCCATCACGTTCTCACTGGATCGATTCGCACTAGTTGCTTTTCGACAGCGACCGCAATGCGAACCCACTGTCTTCGCAGTATCGCGCGGCTCTCAAAAAACCTGCAAATAAATAGAGGTAAATGATCCATACGTCTGCAGGAGATCGATGATTGATCTCTTCAACGCGACACCTACTGGGGCCTCGCGCGCGGATTCACAACCTATCTCGACGTCACGCTCCGCTCGTTTGCAAGATTTTATCTCGATATACAGCGCTCCCTGGCGAGACCGGGCTAAAAGAGTTTCCATTGGCGCCTGCAGTCGCCGCAGCGGTCGAGCATCTGTGCACGGCCACCGGATTGTATTCTTGAGTCCGGTTGACGGAGGGCGCTTGACCGAAGAAGAGGAGGATTGCGTGCCCAAAATGTTCGTTCACGCTCCCAGTGGCGTTTTCACCACCGAGGCTCGCGCGCGAGTGGCTGCCGAACTGACTGACCTCGGAATGGCGTGCGAGCGCCTTGCTGACACGCCCGCGATCCGGTCGGGGGTTTGGGTCCTCTTCGCCGAGCACGCGCCCGACGCGATTTTCAGCGGCGGAGAAGTCGCATCGCATCCGATCATAGTTTTGCTGATCAACGCCATTAAGGGCGGCCTCGACGATCCCGCCAGGAAGCGGTTCATCGAGGAAGGCACGGCGATCCTCGGCAAACACGCCAATATGGGCGAAGGCAAAGTGCCGGCCTACGTCGCCGTCCAGGAGATCCCCGAGATCAATTGGGGGATGTACGGGAAGCAGGTCGACCTTTCCGCGATGCGTGCTCCAGCGACTAGCTAGTCGTGCAGAGCAATCGCGGAGTGCCGCGTCGCCGCTGTTTGTGGCACGGCGTCGGACGGCCGCAAGATCGCCTCTCACATTGATAAGCGCTGCTTCAATGGCTGCGAATAGAAAGTTGCGGCAGCATCATTTCACGCATTGATTGGCCGCGGGTCTGCAACGACAATCTGTAACGTCCACTCGCGAGGTCGCGAAGCTCAAGTCGGGACCTCGCGATAACGCCGACGCACATAACCAAACGAGCGGGCCTTCAGGCGGAAGGCTCCTTGTTAGCAACGGCGTTGAAAGTAAGGGCCGGATAGGGCAACATTCGACACCAACCCCTAGGGCTACACCCCGGGGCCACACCAGAAGCTCCTGGCGTGCCGTAAGACCTTATTTTACGGGGCTTTCTCGAAGCCGTTTTAATATGGCGGACACGGAGGGATTCGAACCCAATCCCGCGCACGAGGCGAAAACCGCAGAAAAGCCAAGGATTTCCGAACAGCCTGCGGAGTTGTGTGTACCGCCCGTGTGTACCGGAATTCTTGGTTTTGGCAAAGCGAGATGACGCCGGTCAGACTTCAATTCATCTACTCGAATCCTTCACGCGCCTGTTCGGAGCGCTGAACATCCACGTCGGGATCATATGTCTCCCAGCGCGTTTTCGCCGGGGCTGCTGGACGCGTTAGTCTCCGCCTATGCCTCGAGTCGGCTATTGGCTCGCAGCGTCAACATGATGTCCCGACATTTCACAACCGCGATCGGCGCCGAGAGAGCACGACAGCCGTAGTTGATCGATTGGCGCCATAATGCCCTGTATCTTCCGAACTCCGAGGAGGAGGCGTCCGGGTACTTCGCTGATGGACCAGAAGCAGTCTTGACAGAAATTCGGAAGCGCGCCGCTCTAACCGGGTCTTGGCTAAGCGGCGTCGGCCTTTGCACCCTACGCTGATCGCCAAGAGCGGCGGTGCGGGTGGCGTGCCCGAACTCTTCGGCCCGGAAGTAATTCCGCCGAACTCATCCCGGCCAGCGGCAAGAGAGAGCCCGCGTCAATCGGTCAGGTTGAGCGTCTTATCGGTGCAGACGTTGATGCCGGACGCATCCATTGACTCGCCGTCGTCGAACGTCCCGCGCAGATCGAAGCGGCAATCGCTGGCCTGCGGCAGTTTAGCCGACGCCTGCTGGCCGGATTTCACCGGGCCGACCACTTTCTTCCAGTCTGTAGAGCCGGACCCGGCCGCCTCCAGCTGGACTAGATCCACTTTGCGCGAGTTCGTCACAGTGACGGTGACTGCCGGCTTAGCCTTGTGCTTGGGCTGCGGCGCGGCCTGCGCAGTCAGGCCGAACAGAGTTGCTCCCGCGAGCGCTGCAGCAAGTGTCCGAGTGTTCATCGGATTATCTCCGTTTGGCCCCCAGCAGCGGCGGTCTCACTCTTTAACACGAAGCGATCCCCAATTCGGGTGTATCCCGAGATCAAGGTGAAGGAACCCTTGCAAGGTCGTAGGTCATAGGGGCGCGTTGCCAAGGCAGGCTCCGGGTCCTTTGGGAGTGCCCCCACGAGCCGGATACGCGAGATCGCACTTATTCAGAATATCTGCTGCCAGAAAATCCGCGGTTGCAGTTACAGAGAAGGCGGTGCGTCTTGCTCGGTGTCCGCTATGCCCCGATAGGTAGCTCGACGCCGCCGTGAAAACGAGATTGCCTTGCACGGTGAGCGTTCCGATCGAGTTGCCAGGCGACAGCGTGCCGCCATTGATCGTCGTATTGCCGACGATACCGGCGCCGCCGAGCGTGCCACCGGCGTTGACGGTGAGACCGCTCGACTGGGCGATGTTGCCGTTGATCACTAGCGCCCCGGAATTGACTGTGGTCGCGCCGGCGTAAGCTTGCGTGCCGGTGATGACTGTCGTGCCCGCGCCGTTGAACGTCATGCCCCAGGCGCCAGCCGTGAAACCGACGGGGGGCGTATAGGCGGGGTTGAGCGCGAGGAAACGCGTCTCGTCCATCACGACGTCGGAAATGGCCTGCGTTTGCCCTGCCCCCGGCGTGAAGGTCAACGTGCCGGCGCCCTGCAGGAAGAAGCCGCTGCCGCCCGACTGGCCGGCCTGCGCGGTCGCACCACCGGCGCTGCCGGGCGTAGCCGTGTTGCCGTTGACGGTGAAACCCCCGGCAACCGTCAGCGAGCCTCCCTGCATGACGAATATGCCGCCGCCGAAGCCAGAACCGCCGCCACCTGCGCCAGCTCCGCCTGCACCGGCGCCGAAGCCGCCGGTGCCGCCCAGCGTGTCATTGCCGCCGCCCCCGCCGCCATAGCCACCCGCTCCGCCGGAATTGCCGGCGCCGGCGACAACGGCGCCTCCGCCGCCCCCACCAAAGCCGCCCGCCCCGCCATTGTTGCCGCCC
>NZ_LGHM01000016.1 GCF_001908185.1 Bradyrhizobium sp. AS23.2 | reverse complement strand
AAAAAGGCTCATCGTACGGCAACCCTTGCGAGGCTCTTCGGTCCTGCCGATGAGGCGCTATTATAGCTATAAGCTGACAAAAGTATGGGTCTTCTAGAGTATCATTGCACATCAAATCAGATCAGTTCCGCACAGCTTCTCGCGGTGCAGACGAGTGATCTCCATTGTAGATCTCAGGAGTACTCATCTGCTCGTCGAAAACGCGGGCTATATTTTTCTGGAAGATCAGCTTAGGCGAGACGGCGATCGCGGCTGTGATCTCGCGGTTGCCCTTGCAGCTATGGACCTCCTGCTGGGGGCGAGCTCCAAACGCGCCGGACTGTCCTCCAGATTGGTGCCGCCGAACGCCGGCTTCAGCCGCGGCGCCGGTCTCGACCAGCGATCGATAAGCTCGACGTTGATCTTGATGTCAAACGCGTCGACACCGGCGAACTCTTTGAAGCGTGCTGCCTTGCCTTCCATAGCGGGCTTTAGGTAGCGAGCCGATACTGCCAAGGCAGAGCACGCGGTCCCCGTTCTTGGCTCTCGCTGCGGTCCGCGGCAACATCAGGCGAATGGGCCAGCGCCAGGTTGCGTTGATTGGCAAGTGGCGTGATGAGCCTGGATCTCGAGCTTACCGGGCCGTGACAGACCGTGATAGGCGAGTGCTGCGTTGTTGAGTTCTTCAGACGATGACATAGGCTCCCCCTTGGATCCATGACGTGCGTCGGCGGACAAACTTCGTTGTTCGCGCGGATTCACCTATCGTGCTTGGCCTAGCTGTTAGTGGTTGTGCTTACGAACTCGATGCAATGGATTGTCCAACAGATGGAGGGATTCTTGCATGACGGATCGAAGGACAATCAATGAAGGCGTTGGTCATGAACGAGCAATGGATAGAACCAGCTATCGCCTATGCGATCTGTCGGTTCGATGGCATTCCAAGCCGCCGGGCGATGGGCTTCCATCTGATGATCGTCGATGAGGACGGCAGCCGAAGGCCCTGGTCCATCGTCGTGGTCCGCTGGGGCAAGAAGGTGCTTGGCTACGTCAACGAATGCCCGCACAACAACGTCAACTTAGACTGGGAACGTAACGAGTTCCTGGATCCGTACGGCATGCGGCTGATGTGCGGAAAGCACGGCTCAACCTTCGAGCTCGGCACTGGCCGCTGCATCGAAGGTCCATGTAAGGGCAGAGATCTTATGCCCGTCGCGCTGACAGTTCTCGATGGCGACATCTGTGTCGTTGGCGTGCGGCTTGTTGAGGACGATCCTTCTTGTAATATCTGAACCGGTGTTTAGACAGGCCGATTCTCGTTGCGGTTTTTCACTGGCCCCATTCTCGTCAGAACTTCTTCGTAAGAGATCTGGTCATAGGAGGAAACGTCTAGGGTCTTCGCCGCGTCAAGCAAATAATCGAGCTTGCCGCCCGCGTCTTGACTCTTGATATCGTTTTTATTGACCCCCACCAGGTCCATCATCTCCTTCCACACCGTGGATTCGTCGCATGGAAGAACGCGGAAGGTGATCTTACCAAGCTTGGTTCGGTACTTCGCCAACAGGTCTATGTTGTTGCAGAACATGAAGTAGCTGCCATCCGGGCTTAGCGCTGCGCCAAGGACATCTGCGACGTCGGCAAGATAGGCAAATGAGTGCAGATAGCCGGCCAGAATCGGGATGGTGCTTTCGCCCTCCTGCGCGATCGTCAACACTTGCTCGATCGAATAGGCTGGCGGCCGTTTCTCATCCGCGACCTGAATCTGGAATTTCAGTGCGATGTCGCCGCGAAAGCCGAACCGGCCCGGCTTCGTGGTCCCGCCTTTGAATACGGCGTTGAGCAAGCGCCCCTCCGCCTCAAGTCGGCCCAGTGCGGTGTTCTCGATTGAAGTCATCAAAACATCCTTGATCTAAACTCTTTACCGACGCCTTGGCCGGTGTGACACGCAATGCAAATTGCTTGCCGTCGCATGCGCGAGGGCTTTCCCGCGTAGCTCTAACGAGAACACGCAAGCATGGTGCGACATTCTCAAGGAGCGTTGTCAGGAACTCGACACAAGCTCGAGAGCCAACAGGTGAGCGTCGAAAAAGTCAGCACTTTCAGGGCATGTGCGAAGTGGCATGTCCCTTGCCAAGCGGTTGATCGAGTACAACCCAGATGAGAGCCGACTATGATCAATCTGACCGATAGCGCAGTGAATGCGCTCAAGAGCGCTATTTCAGTGTCGGCCCAGCCGGCAAGCGGCGTGCGCATCGCAGTCGAAGCAAGCCGTTGCGCCGAGTTCAAATACAAAATGGGTCTGGCCGGTCAGGCAGAACCCGCCGACACAGTAATCGAACGTGACGGGCTCAAGGTGTTCGTCGACAATAAGAGTCATCAGCATCTGGTGGGCACGACTATCGATTTCGTGGTGGCGCTGGAGGGCTCGGGCTTCACCTTCGACAATCCAAACGCAAAGTCGTGCTGCTCCTGCGGAAAATCCTTCAGCCAATGACGGGACGAACCGCAGCGTGCTGGCGAGCGCGAAAAACGACTGAAGCCGGGGCCGACCGGGAGCAGATCATTCGCGCCGTAATCGGGAAGAGCCGCCGGAATCTGCAGCGCGAGGGTGGCGAGGGCCAATCGACGGCAGCAGGGATCATGACGTCAGAAGGCTTTCAGGCGCGGCTGGTTAAAACCGGTGAATTCGTTCGGCCTGATCCGGGTGGCCAGCGCAATCAAGGCTCTGGATTGAGGGAGTATTAAGTGCCGATTTATCTCGACAACAATGCGACGACACGGACAGATCCATCAGTCGTACAAGCCATGTTGCCGTTCTTCTGCGAGCGGTTCGGCAATGCCTCCTCGGCCCATGCGTTGGGCAGAGAGGGGGCAGACGCCGTGAAGCAGGCGCGTCGCAGCTTGCAGCGATTGTTAGGCAGCGCGCATGATCACGAAATAGTCTTCACATCCGGCGGGAGCGAGGCCAATAACACGGCCATTCTTTCTGCGCTCGCGACCCAGCATGGCCGCGACGAGATCGTCACCACCTCCGTCGAGCATTCCGCCGTCCTTGCGTTGGTCGAGCAGTTGGCGGCAACGAGCGTCAAGACCCACGTGATCCCCGTAGATTCGCGCGGCCGGCTCGACATCGAGGCGTTTCGATGCACGCTCGGGCCACATACTGCCATTGTGTCTGTCATGTGGGCCAACAACGAGACCGGCACGATTTTTCCAGTGGAGTTTCTAGCTCGGTTGACGCGAGAGGCGGGCGCGCTGTTTCATACGGATGCGGTGCAAGCCGTAGGCAAGCTGCCCATCGACCTGAAGGACAGTGCCATCGACATGCTGTCGCTGTCCGGACACAAACTGCATGGTCCCAAGGGGGTCGGCGCGCTCTATTTGCGCAAAGGCACAAAATTCAGGCCGCTGATCTGGGGCGGATCACAGGAACGGCGCCGGCGTGGCGGAACCGAGAATGTCCCCGGCATCGTCGGTCTTGGAAAAGCTGCAGAGCTTGCGGCGCAGAGGGTCGATCCGGATCGCCTTCGCATTGGCGCATTGCGCGACCGCCTCGAGCTGGCGATTTTAGATCAGGCCGACTGCATGGTGCTTGGCGATATCAGTAACCGGCTACCAAACACGACAAATATCGCCTTTAGACATCTCGAAGGCGAAGCAATTCTGTATCATCTCAAACGTGCGGGCATTGCCGCTTCGCTCGGATCGGCCTGCGGTTGCCGCTCAATCGAGCCATCGCACGTCCTGCGCGCCATGGGCTTGCCGGAGGAGAGCATGCACGGGGCGGTGCGCTTGTCCCTGTCGCGTGAGACAACCCTCGAAGAGGTCGACCAGGTCGTCTCCGTACTGTCAAAGATCGTGGCTCAGCTGCGGGCCAACTCGCGGGAGCATGCGAAACCGTCCAGCATGCATCGCGGTCCAGGGAATTGACCTGATGAAAATCATGATTCGCCGCTCTCCCGATGTGGGCCTTTCGATTTACGTGCCGAAGAAAGATCTCGAAGAGCCGATCGTGGAATCCGAGTATGAGACGCTTTGGGGCGGTTGGATTAAAATTGCCAATGGCTGGGTGCTCGATCTGCCCGAGATGGCGAGCGACACGCCGCTGCCGATCACAATAAGTGCGAGGAAGCGTGGGGAAGACAGGGACGACCGATGAAGGCGCTCCCGCAAATTGAGTTTGTCAATAGAGCCGACGCGGAGCCGATTCTTGCTGGTCTCGCGGCTAGGATGAGGTCCGGCAGCATTGTTCCGTATCTCGGACACTGGCCTCGCCGAGTTGTTCGAACCCGATGAGCCAATAAGACACAAGGCCTTGGCCGCCTTCTTTCTCGAGCAAGGTTACGCTGCCGCGCCGGGCAAAGGCAACGGCTTCGCGTCGGCGCAGTATGTCGAGAGCAACATGCATCGCTCCACCGCGACAGCATTGATGGCGCAGGCGTTCGCTTTCCCGGTGGAGCGCCGCCAATGCAGCATCATCTCGCATCCTTGCCTCTGCCGATGATCGTCGACCCCTAGTACGACGGCGCGATGCGCTCGGCCCTCGGCACGTGTGACGGATGGTGTGAAGTGCGAGGCATCGCGCGTTCCGACATCCACGACGATCGCTGGTATCACGATGCGGCGGATTAGGAGGTTAGTGATGCCTCTGCGGCCCATTGGCCTCATGTGCTGTACAAGCCAGATGGCGGCACGTGCCGTTCAAGAACTTCCTGATTACTGATGCTGATTGTCTTGAGGTGCTGATTGAAATCGATCCAGACTCCGATTCCCGATATCATCAAGGAAAGGCGGAACGGGTGGCGTTTCCTACTCATCGGCTGTCGCTTCAACGACCAGCTATTACGTAGTTATGCGCGGCAGACCACCAAGCGCTCGGCCAACGTCCATTACGCGATCGTCAATCCGGAAGTGCTCTCGCCCAACGAACTTTGCTTTCTGGTCGAGCATCGCCTGACACCGCTCGCGATAGGGCTCCTGCGCGCGATGGAGATATTGCTTGCCAACGAACGTCGCAAAACCGACTGCCACCCGGTCCGCTAATGGGAAGAAGTCGCATCGCAAGCGACCGGTGCGGGTTGGGAGGATTCCACGCGAACTCATTGAGACCGTGACGGCCGTGTCTGTCAAAAATGGCCATGCCTGTCGCATTTGCGACGTATGAACCATCGTTGGGGCGTTCAGAACTGTGTGGATCGCTTCAGCTAACTCATTCACGTAGCAGAAATGCCATCGCCTCCGAGGTGGCACGCGAGTTGCTAACTGTCTTTTTGTGGTCGCTCGGGCTGGTCGCTCTGGGGACAGCCTGCAAGAGAGAACTGAAATGAACGCTGTTGCCGGAAGCGGAGAATATGTCATGGATGCTGAGGATAGCGGCGAGATGCGGGTCATTGCCGATTATAAGGGGTGCCAAAGCTCTCCGAAAAATGGCAAGGGGAGCTGCGGGTCACAGGCTGGCCAAGGCGATCTGCCGTCCGAAATCTGGCATAAAGTTAAGAACCATCCCTGCTATAGCGAGGAAGCTCATCATCATTACGCTCGCATGCATGTCGGGGTTGCGCCGGCTTGCAATATTCAGTGCAACTACTGCAATCGCAAATACGACTGCGCCAACGAATCGCGTCCGGGTGTCGTTAGTGAGAAGCTCACTCCTGAGCAGGCGGTCAAAAAGATGCTCGCTGTCGCCACGAGAATTCCACAGCTGACTGTGCTCGGCATCGCCGGCCCCGGCGACGCTTTGGCCAATCCAAAAAATACATTCAAGACGTTCGAACTCATCGCCAGGGCGGCGCCCGACATCCAGTTGTGTCTATCAACGAACGGGTTGGACCTGCCGGATCATGTCGACACGATATCCCGCTACAAAATCGACCACGTCACCATCACCATCAACATGATCGATCCCGAAATCGGTGCCAGGATATATCCGTGGATTTTCTTCAACCACAAGCGCTACTCCGGAATCGAAGCTGCAAAAATACTCACCATTCGTCAACTGCAGGGTCTCGAGATGCTCACGCAGCGGGGTGTCCTGTGCAAGATCAATTCAGTGATGATTCCCGGCATCAACGACCAGCACCTCATCGAGGTCAATAAGGCAGTGAAGTCGCGCGGCGCCTTCCTGCACAATATCATGCCACTGATCTCCGCGCCCGAGCACGGCACAGCATTCGGTCTCAAAGGCCAGCGAGGTCCGACGGCGCAGGAATTGAAGGCGCTTCAGGATGCTTGTGAAGGTCAGATAAACATGATGCGGCATTGCCGCCAGTGCCGCGCTGATGCTGTCGGCCTGCTCGGCGAGGATCGCAGCGGCGAGTTCACGACAGAGAAGGTGATGGCCATGGACGTTCAATATGACCTCGAAGCGCGCAAGGTTTATCAGGCCAGGATTGAGGATGAGCGTGCGGCGAACATCGCGACAAGTGAGGAGCTAGCGGAACTCGCTGGCGAGATGAGCGAAATCAACCTTCTAGCCGCGGTCGCAACCAAAGGCTCGGGCCTCATCAATGAGCATTTTGGGCATGCTAGGGAATTCCACGTGTACGAAATCTCGACGTCCGGCGTCAAACTCGTCGGGCACCGCCGCGTCGACGTTTACTGTCAGGGCGAATATGGCGAGGAGGATCGGCTCGCGAGCATCATCCGCGCCATCAACGATTGCCATGCTGTATTCGTGGCCAAGATCGGTGGCTGCCCAAGAGACATTCTGATCAACGCTGGGATCGAGCCGGTTGATCAATACGCACATGGCTCCATCGAGAAGTCGGCGATCGGCTGGTTCCGGGACTATCTCCATAAAATCAAAAGCGGTGAGATCCTGCACGTCAAGCGCGGCGAAGCCGCGATCCCGCAAGAACTACTGATCTCGGTCGCGTGAGAGGTTGTATCTATGCCATTCAAGATCATCGCCTCGCAATGCACGAGTTGCTCGGCTTGTGAACCCTTATGCCCGAACGTTGCAATCTGGGAGAAGGCCGGAAACTTCGTGATTAAACCAAATAAGTGCACCGAATGCATCGGCGATTTTCACGAGCCGCAGTGTGTCGCTGTCTGTCCAGTTGAAAACACCTGCGTTATCGACACATCAGTGCCGCGGTCCCAGGCGTCTGCCTAAAAGGGATGTGCTCGTGAACTGCAAGCCGAGCTCCGTCGCTGGAAACTCGCGATTATCGCCGTGTGCATTGCTGGCGCCGCTTCGCGCCGCGTCGACCTGGCTGGCTGATGAATGATGAGGCCAATGAGGTTCGCTACATGATGGCAGGACGTATGCGGCTACTTGCCAGGATGAACGACCCCGACACCTCCGTGCACCTCGAGATCGCGCAGCGACTTTCACCTCAGTCGCTAACCGCTCTGAATCGTGACAGCGAATGGCCTGCCCACTACGAAGTGACAATAGGCGTCGCGGATGGCGAGTTCACATGTCTCAGCAAAGATGAGAACGGTATGGTGCATAAGAGCGTCCGTACTCGCGTCGTTGTGCACCCTGCAGGTCCGCAAGGGGAAGGCGCATGAACAACATCGTTCGCGACAGTGATGTGGTCGAGCTAAACGGGCCGCCCGCGTTCACCTTTGGCGAAAAGGTGCGGGCCAGCCGCACCGTCCGCAATGACGGCACTTTTCGAGGCAAGGAGATCGGTGAAATTCTGGCGAGAAGGGGCGAGGTGGGTTATGTCATTTCGATCGGCACGTTCCTGCAGAAATTCTACATCTACGGTGTCGAATTTCTTGAAAGTGGCTACCGCGTCGGCATGAAGCGCAAAGAGCTCGATCCGGTCGGTTCGTGCGTCGAGAGCGATGATCTGCCCTTGCCGGACGAGGCTGTATCATGACGGAGGCGCGCGTTCCAAAATATCGATCGGGCCAGTGCGTGAGAATCGCAGTCGATCTCGTCAATGACGGGTCAGTTGCGACCGCGCCGCCTGATGGGATCCTGGTCGGCGCTGGTCGTATCGGCCAGATCGTTCGGGTCATGATGCATACCGAAACAAGCGTGCCGATCTATCTTGTAAAGTTCAGGGGAGGGCTGGTCGTCGGTTGTCTTGAAGAAGAGATCACAGTCCATTGAGGGGAGGAGTCTCGCAATGAGAGCAATGAAAAAGGTGCCAATAGGGTTGATCCCACATCCGAACGAGCTCGATCGCAAGCGGATCGAACGTGCCTTAATCTCGCGCAAGCATTACCGGTATGTCTCGCCCCGTGTGACGGCGGTAAGGGCTGGCTATCTCATCGAGAGTCCCTGCTGCTCGCGCAATATCGATAAGGGCGGCGGTCAGATCAATGTTGCGTTGTTTCAGTACGATGCTGTGAGCGGAACCTGGAAGCTGTTTTTCAAGAATCATGCACGACGAAGCTGGGAATTTTACAGCATTTTCCACCGGCTGGCGTCGGCGATCGACGAGTTGAACACGGATCCCGAGCGGCTGTTCTGGCAGTGATGCTCATTTGGGAGCAGTCTTACAGGAGCCACAATGGCGCTCGCCAAAGAACAACTGAACGAAATCGAACGCCTGCTTGCGACACGTAACACTGATACTAGCGCGCTTGCCGAACTAAGGCGCCGCTTTCCGCAGCTCACCTGGGTTCAATGTGATGCATCAGATGTGACGGAGCAGCCGTTCCGGCGTCTTCCGCGGTTTGACCTGCATCTAGTCGATGGATCCAACCCCTGCACGCAGATCACGGCCGACCAGGCGCGAGCCACTGGATTGGTGCTGGCTAGAAGGCATCTTGGACGGTGATTGGCACTGGACCCGCAGAGGATCACCTCGATGTCGCGCATTCGGTGAATGCGACGCCTCTTTCACTCGGCTCTCGGAGCGCCGAAGCGCTATCGCGTTCGAAGCGAATTTCTAATCGGCAGACGACTGAGAACGCTCGAGTGGGCTTTCGCGGCCTATCTTGGCCGTCAGTATGCCGTTGCGGTTCCAAGCGACCTGGGCGTATCGGCCACCCCTGCACCAATGCAGGCGCCGAGCCAAACTCTTGGCGTGAGGTCCAGCAAGGGGCTCGAAACTGAGGGCGTCACACTCTAGCTCTTCAGACTTCGGCTTCCGGTCTCTAAACCTAACAACAACGGGAACGATATGAATTCGCAGATCATTATTCACGTCCGCTTCGCCCCAAATAGCAGGGTGATCCATATCAGCGAGCGTCCGGCGAGGCTTACGCCCGAGCAATGGTTCGATTTCCTCAAGGCCCGAGCCGGCTCTGCATATCGTCCACTGGGCCGTTGTCGCGGCGTTTTCCAGCTGACGCGCGCGGCAGTGGATGCCTTCAGGCAGGAAGCTGTAGCGCCTGCGGAGCGAAGAAATCAGTGAGACCCTGGCTCGCCGCGAGGTTGAGCCCTTCGCATTCTCCAGCCGATGCGATCGAGTGGGCGGCGCAGGGCGTTTAGTCTATCGCGGATCGAACACGACAGCGAGAAGCGGCCGCTTCCAATTGTTGTGATGCGAGCTTTCGGCAATGACTATTGGGGTTATCTCTTCGCATGATGGCGTGGAGCCTGGATTAAGAAGTCGAATGGTGGAGCAGATCAAAATGGACCAAAGGGGTGTGACGACAAGATCAAACACTGGAATTAGCGAGGACTGTGACGCTGAGGTTATAGGTAACTGATCTCGCCGGCGAGGCCAATGATCATGGTGCCAGCGTGTTGGCTGTCTGCGCAACCGGCAGGTGGAGCGCTATCATTTCGTGCGTGCGCCTTCAAACGAAAAGCGGTCGTCAGAGACGATGAGCTCGTACCCGATCGTTCATTTTCAGAGAGATTGCGAGCCAGAGGCATGATGCCTAGAAATAATTCGCGTTTCCTCAACTCTATAGCATCGTGTCGTTGCCTGCCACACCGAGCGTCCGCCCACTGATCCCGCTTCCGGCGCCATTGCCCTATGGACGATCGGGCAAGGCGATCGAAGCGCATGCCCTCTCGGATGTCGGCTTTGGCGGCGGCGGGTTGCCTCGGCTTTGCAACACAGGTCCGTTGGTGGTTGTCTATCTCGACGGTGTCTGGCACCGCCCGGCCACGACCGAAGGCATTGACGAAATCGTGCCACCTCAGGGAACGGCAAACGAGTCGATCGCCTTGTGAGTGTATTGAAACGTACCTAAAAAACGCTCGGCTCGCGCTCGCGTTAGCCGGGAGCGGCTTATCCTGCTGGAACCGACGCCTCTGGAATTGTGGATCTTCGTCAGCAAAACAAAACGTCGCCTCGAGAATCCTTTGAGAATTCCGTGCGCCATGTAAGGCCTTGCATGTTGCTGATTTCATCGGGCTTTTAGTGGGATCGATGTTCCATCGCGGATCACGTGGAACGACCCACTTCGTTTATTGTGGCGCTGTCCACCCGAAGTCTATCTTTGATCAATGTCTTGCCCGCTGCGAGGCTGAATTTCGCGACCGGTGCGCCAACGAAAGAATAACCTGGTCGGACACTTTCTTTGGCACTGCGTCCGACATTGGCTCGTTCGAGCGAGATGCGGTTGTTTGAATCGTCATCACGCTCTATCCTTGGATCAAACCTAACCTTGCGGGATGTCGCGTCAGAACTTGTACGCGATGCCGCCGCTGACCAGCCATGGGTCCATATTGGCGTGTCCGAAGACTGGAATCGTGTTGTTTGCAAGTGCCGAATAACTCGGCCTCAGCCACAACTTCTTCACATCGAAGTTGAGGCCCCAATGAGGATCGAGCATGTAGTCGAAGCCAAATTGGACGGCCGGGGCAACTTGGTTGCTGATGCGCAGATCGGTCACGACCAAGCCAGCGAACGGCGTATTGGCGGCGGATTGGTTGAAGAATACGGTGTAATTGATGCCAGCACCGACATACGGCTTGAACGCGCCGAAATCGGTGAAGTGATATTGCAAAGTCAGCGTCGGCGGCAACAGCGAGGCTTTGCCGATATCAAGCCCGTTGAGCGTCCCGGTGCCGATGATATGATGCGTGGTCACGCCGAGAATAAGTTCGGCAGCGATGTTCCGCGTGAAGAAATAACTGATATCGAGCTCCGGTATGACTTGATCGCTGATCGAGAGCGCGGAGTGCGGGGAGGACAGGAGCGGGACGCCAGCGACATTGACCGAGGTCCCGCCGACATCCGGCACAACGCCCAGTACGCGCAAGCGGATCATCCATGGATTGCAAGCGTCGACGACCGGCGCTTTGGTATAGAGGGGCGCGTACGCCAGATCGGCAGCCTGTACGGTCATGGCGCCTGCACCGAGCGTCGCAGCTAGCACAATCGTCAGAAGTGTCCTTGTTCTCATCGAAATCTCCATTCCAAATCCATCGCGAGGAGTCGCGGGACATCTCTGACACAAGTTGGATGGCAAAGAGGTTGATGCCGATCAAATCGAGCAGCTCGTGGATCGATTGTTTCACGACGTTGAAGGATCGCCGTCGTCAAGCATTAGTCTCCTCTTCTAAACATCATTCGGCATGTCGTGCCTGAGTTTCGCTTCTTAGAAACCGCGTTTTGGCGTCATGCTCTGGCGTAAATCCATTTGCGGTATAGCGCCGTGATCCTGGTGTTCGATCTGTGCGCGCGAATGCCTAAAGGAGATCGTGTTCGCGAGGCGAAAAGCCGAATTGAAGCTCTGGTCTGTGAATACCGCTACTCACCTTCGAGCTTGCCCCGAACAGTAGCCTATGGGAGAGCCGCGTTCTTCTCTCCCACACGCACGCCAGCAAGTTCTGAAATCCTATCACATGGGCGGACAATGCGTGCTCGGTTCATCGCGTGAGCATCGCTGGGGATCATCTTGAGTGCTCCATCCAAGCAACGACAGTACTGGGGTCCAGGCTCAATTGAGCCAATATTCGACGAGACCGGCGAGATGAACAGCGGCCAGTAAATTCCGGGCGAGCTTGTCGTATCGGCTGGCGACGCGGCGGAAGTCTTTGAGCCTGCAAAAGCAGCGCTCGATGACATTTCGGCCTTTGTAGGTGCGTTTGTTGAAGCGATGGATGAGGACGCGGTTGGATTTGTTCAAGATGACTGGCTTGACGCCGCGACGAACAATCGCCGCGAGGGTTGTCGCCGTCATATCCTTTGTGAGCGAGGAGCGCGCTCATGGGCGGCGCGAGCGCCAGAACATCGGGCGCCGCGATATCGGCATCCTGGCCTCGGGTCAGATGCACGACGACCGGCCGGCAGCGGATTGCTCAGCTTATGGATTTTTGTCGTGCGGCCTCCGCGCGAGCGGTCGATTGCTCGATTGTGCCCCCCACTTTTTCGCCGAAGGCACACCAGTGAGCTTTAATCGAGGTCGAGTCGAGCGACAGCACGACGCAGTCTTCGCTGGGCGTGGCCCTTCGAAGATGCGCACCAGAGGTCTCCTGGCATCATTCCAGGACAGGACAACTGATAAAGAAGGTGCCGCCGGTCTGGCGTCTGACGACCGTACTATCCGACACTGGTCTGTCACCTTTGTCGGCTTCGCGACACCGGCCTATTTCGCCGGGCTCTTGTCCGGCCTCAGGCTAATCCGCTGAAAAGCAATCACAATGTTGTTGTCCTGCTGGGTCGGCCAATTTGGCACGAGTTTTGATACTCTTTCGTTGCGAGCCGGGAGCCGCCGACCGAGCTTCATTTCGTCGATGACCCCGATCTATGGAACGAAGAAAGAAAAGCAAAATGTCAAATCTGCATCATTCTATAGGAAGGGGCCTCGGCGAAACAGCCCCTAGCAAACAGGCTCGCCGTCCTTGTCCATCCTTGCGCAGGAAATCTTGATGGCCGGCTGCGACTGAAAGGCCCACCACACTCGCCTTATCCTGAACTCGAAGGCGCAGGATAAAGTTCTGCATCTCGCCGCGGTATGCCGACAGTTACACGTTGGCCGATCTTCAAAATCGAGTCGGGCTACGCCGCGGAGGACGTCGTCTACATGCCGTCTTACTTCATTCGCCGCCCGCAGCCCCTGACGGTCACCTTCCGTCCTTCCATCGCTTAGAGAGTGAAGTGCTACCATGTCCGAACAACCCTTGCCGACGCTGCCGATGTCGCGCGTCGATCACATCGAGCCCTCGCCCGAGATGTTGGCGCTACGCGCCAACGGTCCGATCCACCGCGTAAGCTTCCCATCCGGGCACCAAGGCTGGTGGGTGACAGGCTACGACGAGGCCAGGGCGGTGCTGTCTGACGCGGCGTTCCGGCCCGCGGGAATGCCGCCGGCGGCATTCACCCCGGATTCGGTGATTCTCGGTTCGCCGGGGTGGCTGGTCTCGCACGACGGGGGCGAGCATGCCCGGTTACGCACGATCGTGGCGCCGGCCTTCAACGACCGCAGGGTGAAGCTGCTCGCGCAGCAGCTTGAGGCGATCGCCGCGCAGTTGTTCGAGACGCTGGCGGCCCAGCCCCAGCCCGCCGACCTGCGGCGCCACCTCTCCTTTCCGCTTCCAGCCATGGTCATCAGCGCGCTGATGGGCGTGCTCTACGAGGATCACGCCTTGTTCGCCGGGCGGTCCGATGAGGTGATGACGCACCAGCATGAAAGCGGCCCGCGCAGCGCGTCGCGCCTGGCCTGGGAAGAACTGCGCGCCTACATTCGCGGCAAGATGCGGAACAAGCGCCAGGATCCGGGCGACAACCTGCTGACGGATCTGCTCGCGGCCGTCGACCAGGGCAAAGCGACGGAGGAAGAGGCGATCCGCCTTGCTGCGGGCATGCTGGTGGCGGGGCACGAGAGCACCGCCGCGCAGATCGAATACGGCCTGCTGGCCATGTTCCGCCATCCGCAACAGCGCGAATGCCTGGTCGGCGATCCATCCCTGGTAGACAAGGCGGTGGAGGAAATCCTGCGCATGTACCCGCCGGGCGCGGGCTGGGACGCATCATGAGATCATCACTGGCGGGTTCGAGGAGTTGCCGGTGCTCTGGTGATGAGGGACGCCGCCGGGAAACGCGATCTTCTCCGCAATTTGCCGGCGCGCCTGGCGCGCGCCGGTCAGATCAGCCAGCCGAAAGGTAACCAAGATGGACGTGCAAAAAACCAAGGCAGCATGCCGGGACGCCTTCGCCGAACTGGCGTCGCCAGCGTGCATCCATGACCCCTATCCGTTCATGCGGTGGTTGCGCGAGCACGATCCGGTGCATCGCGCGGTGTCGGGCCGCTTTCTGTTGAGCCGCCACGCCGACATCTACTGGGCGCTCATGGCCACGGGCGATGCCTTTCGGGGACCGGCGCCGGACGAACTGGCGCGCTATTTCCCGCGTGCGGCGACCAGCCTGTCGCTCAATCTGCTGGCGTCTACGCTAGCGATGAAGGACCCACCGACGCATACGCGTCTGCGCCGGCTGATCTCACGCGATTTCACCATCCGTCAGATCGACAACCTGCGGCCGAGCATCGCGCGCATCGTCGCAGCGCGCCTGGACGGCATGGCGCCCGCGCTCGAGCGCGGTGAGGCGGTGGACCTGCATCGGGAATTCGCGCTGGCCTTGCCCATGCTGGTCTTCGCCGAACTGTTCGGCATGCCCCACGACGACATGTTTGGGCTTGCCGGCGGCATCGGAGCCATTCTGGAAGGGCTGAGCCCGCACGCCAGCGATCCCCAGCTCGCCGCTGCGGACGCGGCCAGCGCCAGGGCGCAGGCCTACTTCGGAGACCTCATAGAGCGCAAGCGCGCCGATCCCCGCCACGACATCGTGTCGATGCTGGTCGGCGCACACGACGACGATGCCGACACGCTGTCGGATGCGGAGTTGATCAGCATGCTGTGGGGCATGATACTGGGCGGCTTCGCCACCACTGCGGCGACCATCGACCATGCGGTCCTGGCGATGCTGGCGTATCCCGAACAGCGGCACTGGCTGCAGGGAGACGCTGTGGGGGTGAAGGCATTCGTCGAAGAAGTCCTGCGCTGCGACGCGCCCGTCATGTTCAGCGCCACTGCGCGTATCGCCCAGCGCGACATCGAACTGGGCGGCGTGGTGATCCCGAAAAATGCGGATGTGCGCGTGCTGATCGCGGCCGGCAATCGCGACCCGGACGCCTTCGCCGATCCCGACCGCTTCGATCCATCGCGGTTCTACGGCACCAGTCCTGGCATGTCGACCGACGGGAAGATCATGCTTAGCTTCGGCCACGGCATCCACTTCTGTCCCGGTGCGCAACTGGCTCGGGTGCAGTTGGCCGAGAGCCTGCCGCGGATCCAGGCGCGCTTCCCCTTGCTGGCATTGGCCGAGCAGCCGACCCGGGAGCCCTCCGCGTTCCTTAGGACGTTCCGCGCGCTGCCGGTGCGGCTGCATGCGAAAGGGGAGGGCTGAGATGCGCGTCGTGGTCGACCAGGATCTGTGCGGAACTACCGGTCAGTGCGTGCTGACGCTGCCGGGCACCTTTCGCCAGCGCGAACCGGACGGCGTGGCCGAAGTGTGCGGGGCGACGGTCCCGCTGGCACTGCACGCCGCCGTGCGGCTCGCCGCCAACCAGTGCCCCGTCGCCGCTATTCGAGTCATCGAAAGCGACGCTGGCGATGACGAGCGCGCCAGCGCCGATCCTGCTCCTTCTCCGGCGGAGGCCGAGCGGCATGCCGCGAAAGACCAACGCAATCCAGGAGGACACGATGGGACGGTTTGAAGGCAAGGTGGCCGTGGTGACCGGCGCCGGCGCCGGCATCGGCAAGGCATGCGCCCTCGCCATCTCGCGCGAGGGCGGCAGAGTGGTGGTGGCCGACATTGATGGCTCGGCGGCCATCGCCTGCACCGCGCAGATCGCGGCAGAAGCGGGCCACGCGCTGGCCCTGGCCATGGACATCGCCGATGCGCAGGCGGTGGCAGCGCTGTTCGAGACGGCGCAGCGGCACTTCGGTGGGGTCGACCTGCTCGTGAACAACGCAAGCGCCATGCATCTGACCCCGCGCGACCGCGCGATCCTCGACCTGGACCTGGCCGTCTGGGATCAGACCATGGCGACCAATCTGCGCGGCACGCTGCTCTGCTGCCGGCAGGTCATCCCACGGATGATCGCTCGCGGCGGTGGCGCGATCGTCAACATGTCGTCGTGCCAGGGGCTCAGCGGTGACACCGCACAGACGTCCTACGCCGCGTCGAAGGCGGCGATGAACATGCTGTCGGCCTCGCTCGCCACCCAGTACGGTCATGCGCAGATCCGCTGCAACGCGGTTGCGCCAGGTCTCGTCCTGACCGAGCGTCTCCTAGCCAAGTTGGACGAGCGCATGCAACGGTATCTGCGCCGGCACCAGCTCCTGCCGCGCGTCGGCCGCCCCGAGGACGTGGCCGCGCTGGTGGCGTTCCTGCTCTCCGACGATGCTGCGTTCATCACCGGCCAGGTCGTGTGCATCGATGGCGGCATGCTGGCGCATGTGCCGACCTACGCCGATGGTGGCAACAGCCGCGCCGCGCGGCCTGGCGGCGACACCGCCGAAGCGGCCGCGGCGCCGCGCTGCTGATGGACATGCTGCTCAACCCGCTGCACCGTCGGCACCGGCTGCGGTCCGACATCCCGGTCGTGCCCGGCGCTTTCCCCCTGGTCGGGCATCTTCCCGCCATCGTCTGCGACCTGCCGCGCCTGCTGCGGCGCGCGGAACGGACGCTGGGCAGCCACTTCTGGCTGGATTTCGGCCCTGCTGGACACCTGATGACCTGCGTGGATCTGGATGCGTTCGCACTGCTCCGGCACAAGGACGTGTCCTCGGCGCTGATCGAAGAGATCGCGCCCGAATTGTTTGGCGGAACGTTGGTTGTTCAGGACGGCGGCGCGCACCGGCGGGCGCGCGATGCGATCAAGGCGCCGTTCCTGCCCACGGGGCTGACCCAGGCCGGCATCGGCGACCTGTTCGCGCTCGTCATCCGGGAGCGGGTGCAGGCGTGGCGCGACCGCGGTGACGTAACCATCCTGCGCGAAACCGGCGACCTGATGCTCAAGCTCATCTTTAGCCTCATGGGAATCCCCCCGCAGGACCTGCCGGGATGGCATCGCAAGTACCGGCAACTGCTCCAGTTGATCGTCGCGCCCCCGGTCGACCTGCCCGGACTGCCCTTGCGGCGCGGCCGCGCCGCCCGCGACTGGATCGACGCGCAGTTGCGCCAGTTCGTCCGCGACGCGCGCGCGCATGCCGCACGCACTGGATTGATCAACGACATGGTAAGCGCCTTCGATCGCGGCGACGATGCGCTCTCCGATGACGTCCTGGTCGCCAATATCCGCTTGCTGCTGCTTGGCGGTCACGACACCACTGCCTCGACGATGGCCTGGATGGTGATCGAGCTGGCGCGGCAGCCTTTTCTGTGGGACGCCCTGGTCGAGGAGGCGCAACGCGTCGGCGGGGTGCCGACCCGGCACGCGGACCTGGCGCAGTGTCCGGTCGCCGAGGCATTGTTCCGCGAGACGCTGCGCTTGCATCCGGCGACCACGGTCCTGCCGCGTCGCGCGCTGCAGGAATTGCAACTCGGCCAACGGCGCATTCCCGCGGGCACCCATCTGTGCATCCCGCTGCTGCATTTCTCGACCTCGCCGCTGCTGCACGAGGCGCCTGATCAGTTCCGCCTGGCGCGGTGGCTGCAACGCACGGAGCCGATTCGGCCGGTTGACATGCTGCAGTTCGGTACCGGCCCACACGTCTGCATCGGCTACCACTTGGTATGGCTGGAATTGGTGCAGTTCGGCATCGCCTTGGCGCTGACCATGCACAAGGCCGGGATGCGGCCGCGTTTGTTGAGCGGCGTCGAAAAAGGCCGGCGCTATTATCCGACCGCACACCCGTCCATGACAATCCGCATCGGATTCTCATGAGCTGGCATCGCATGCCCCGTGTGGCGTGGCAGCGGCGCCGGCGACGCGCGGCATTGCTGCACTCGGCGCGCGCGCTCGGGGCGATGCGGGTAACAAGCGGCGGCTCGGCGCTCGCAATGGCCGTGTCAGGTAGAAGGACATTAACAACATGCAGACCGGTTCCACGCTACCCGACGATCGAACTGGCGTTTGCGCGCTCGGCGGATTGGGCGCGCAGGCGCGCGGCGCATCCGGCAGGCTACTGCCGGCGATCTGGATGCAGGACGGCGCAAAGCGGGTCGAGCAGGCGCTGGCGCGTCTTCTCTGCGCCGAAGTCGACGGTGAGACCGAGCTGATCGCGGCGATGCGCTACGCCACCTTGCATGGTGGGAAGCGCACCCGCGCCTTGCTCTGTCTGGCTGCCGGCGCACTGGCCGACACGCCGGCGCACATGCTCGACGACGTCGGCGCCGCCATCGAGATGATGCACGCCTGTACCCTGGTCCATGACGACCTGCCCGCGATGGACGACGACGTGCTTCGCCGCGGCCTTCCGACCGTGCACGTCAAGTTCGGCGAAGCCACTGCGATCCTGGTCGGCGATGCGCTGCAGGCGCACGCGTTCCTGACCCTCGCGAGCATGGATGCGCCGGGCGACAACCGCATCGCGCTCGTGCGCGAACTGGCGCAGGCGGTGTCCGCCGAGGGTGCCGCGGGCGGGCAGGCCATCGATCTATCGCTGGTCGGAAAGCACGTCGAGCTGGACAAGATCGTGGCGATGCACCGGATGAAGAGCGGAGCGCTAGTGCGCGCGTCCGTTCGCATGGGCGCGCTATGCGCCATGGCGGAGGATGCCGCGCACGGTGCGCTGTACCGTGCGCTCGATCGCTACTCCGCCTGTTTCGGCCTGGCGTTGCAGGTGGTCGACGACATTCTCGACGCTACAGCGGATACCGCGACGCTGGGCAAGACCCCCGGCAAGGACGCGGCGGCGCAGAAGCCGACCTGCGCGTCGATCATGGGGCTGCAGGCAGCGCGCCAGTTCGCGCTGGATTTGTTGCGCGACGCCGGGGAGGCCATCGCCCCGCTGGGGCCGCGTGCGGAACTGTTGGCGCAGATGCTGCAGCGGGCCAACGCGTATCTGTTCAAGCACGCGCCATCCGCATGAGCGCGCCCGTCCGCATGGAGTCGCCCGTCTGCCGCTGCGATCGGCCGGCGGCAGCGGTGCATGCTGCACTGTGTCCGCGTCCGCGGCGCCGATCGCAGCGGTTGCCAGCACGGCCGCGGCGCACGCGGCGCGCTGCGCGCAAGCCTATGCGGTGGCGCCAGCATCGGGGCGCGTCATCGCGCCGGAGCAGGGCGGCCGTCCGGCGCTGCCCATGCGCCGGGCCGCGACGGGACTGCGGCGACGTGCGCGGCGTCCGCCCGATCCTGGTTCTCGTCAATCGTCTGCAGAAGGAACATCCCGCGTGAACGCGCTGTCCGAACAGATCCTTTCCGAATTGCGCCACCTGCTCAGCGAGATGAGCGACGGCGGCAGCGTCGGTCCATCCGTATACGACACGGCGCGAGCTCTGCAGTTTTACGGCAACGTCACCGGTCGGCAGGACGCATACGCGTGGCTCATCGCGCAGCAACAGGCCGATGGCGGATGGGGAAGCGCGGACTTCCCGCTGTTCCGCCATGCGCCCACGTGGGCGGCGTTGCTGGCATTGCAGCGTGGCGATCCTCTTCCCGGCGCTGCCGACGCAGTCCAGGCTGCAACCCGGTTCCTCGAGCGCCAGCCCGATCCCTACGCGCATGCGGTGCCGGAAGACGCGCCGATCGGCGCGGAGCTGATCCTGCCCCAATTGCGCGGCGAGGCCGCATCCGTGCTGGGCGGCGTGGCGTTTCCGCGCCACCCGGCGCTGTTGCCGTTGCGGCAAGCGTGCCTGGTCAAGCTGGGGGCGGGGGCGACATTGCCGAGCGGCCATCCGTTGCTGCACTCCTGGGAAGCCTGGGGGACGGCGCCGACCACCGCATGTCCGGATGACGACGGCAGCATCGGCATCAGTCCGGCGGCCACCGCCGCCTGGCGTGGGCACGCCGTGACACAGAGGAGCACGCCGCAGGTCGGGCGCGCCGACGAGTATCTGCAGGCGGCATCGCGGGCAACGCGCAGCGGCATCGAAGGTGTCGTTCCCAACGTCTGGCCGATCAATGTGTTCGAGCCATGCTGGTCGCTGTACACCCTGCATCTGGCGGGGCTGTTCGCGCATCCCGCGCTCGCCGAGGCGGTGCGCGTGATCGTCGCGCAGCTCGACGCCCGCCTGGGCGTGCGCGGTCTGGGCCCGGCCTTGCACTTCGCGGCCGATGCGGACGACACCGCCGTTGCGTTGTGCGTCCTGCGCCTTGCAGGCCGCGACCCGACGGTCGATGCGTTGCGCCATTTCGAAATCGGCGAGCTGTTCGTCACCTTCCCCGGCGAGCGCAATGCCTCGGTGTCGACCAACATCCATGCCCTGCATGCGTTGCGACTGTTGGGAAAGCCCGCCGCCGGCACCAGCGCCTTTGTCGAGGCCAATCGCAACCCGCACGGTCTATGGGACAACGAAAAATGGCACGTTTCGTGGCTGTATCCGACCGCGCATGCGCTCGCTGCGCTGGCGCAAGGCAAGCCCCAGTGGCGCGACGAGCGCGCGCTGGCGGCGCTGCTGCAGGCGCAGCGCGACGACGGCGGCTGGGGCGCCGGTCGTGCATCCACATTCGAGGAAACCGCCTATGCGCTGTTCGCGTTGTACGTGATGGACGGGAGCGAAGAGCCGACGGGGCGCCGGCGCATCGCGCAGGCGGTGGCGCGCGCGCTGGAGTGGATGCTCGCCCGCCATGCGGCGCATGCATTGCCGCAGACGCCGCTGTGGATCGGCAAGGAACTGTATTGCCCCACACGGGTCGTGCGCGTAGCCGAACTTGCCGGGTTGTGGCTGGCGCTTCGTTGGGGGCGGGGCGTCCTGGCCGAGGGAGCAGGAGCGGCGCCATGATCCAGACCGAACGCGCGCTGCAACAGGTGCTGGGATGGGGGCGTTCCCTGACCGGGTTCGCCGACGAGCATGCCGCGGAAGCGGTCAGGGGCGGCCAGTACATTCTGCAGCGCATCCACCCGAGCCTGCGCGACACCAGCGCCCGCACCGGCCGCGATCCGGGGGACGAAACGCTGATCGTGGCGTTCTATCGCGAACTGGCGCTGCTGTTCTGGCTCGACGATTGCAACGACCTTGGCCTGATCGCGCCGGAGCAGCTCGCAGCTGTGGAG
Source organism: Bradyrhizobium sp. AS23.2 (assembly GCF_001908185.1). Lineage (GTDB taxonomy): Bacteria > Pseudomonadota > Alphaproteobacteria > Rhizobiales > Xanthobacteraceae > Bradyrhizobium. The sequence continues at coordinate 12,781 of NZ_LGHM01000016.1, read as the reverse complement.
CAGGCGCTGGGGCAGGGCATGCCGTGCGCACTCCCCGGATTCGAGGGCTGCGCTGTGCTGCGCGCTTCGCTGGCCGCTCTCGCCTACGATCGTCGCGACTATGATCAGCTTCTCGACGATACCCGCTGCTACTGCGCGGCGCTGCGCGCCGGACACGCGCAGGCGGCAGGGGCGGAACGCTGGTCCTACGCCGAGTACCTGCACAACGGCATCGATTCGATCGCCTACACGAACGTGTGCTGTTGCCTGTCGTTGCTGTGGGGGCTGGACATGGCGACCTTGCGCACGCGTCCGGCGTTTCGCCAGGTCCTGCGGCTCATCTCCGCGATAGGTCGCCTGCAGAACGATCTGCATGGGCGCGACAAGGACAGGACGGCCGGCGAGGCCGACAACGCGGCGATCCTGCTGCTGCAGCGCTATCCGGCTATGCCTGTGGTCGAGTTCCTCAACGACGAGCTGGTCGGCCATACGCGCATGCTGCACCGGGTAATGGCGGAAGAGCTCTTTCCCGCGCCGTGGGGACCGTTGATCGAGGCGATGGCGGCCATCCGCGCGCAGTACTACCAGACTTCGACCAGCCGCTACCGCAGCGACGCTGCGGGCGGAGGCCAGCGTGCGCCGGCCTGAACGCGCGGGAGGCGGCGGCGTGCGCGCGCTGCCGTCGGTCCGATCCGACGCAACGCTTCGCCCGTGCGACGGATGGAGCGCGCATGAGCGACACCTGCCTGAGCCGGCGCAAGGACGACCATCTGGACATCGTGCTGGATCGGCGAACGGCGCCGGCCACGGTCACCGCCTGCTGGGAGTACATCCGTTTCGAACACTGCGCATTGCCCGAGTTGGACCTGACGCAGATCGACCTGCGCGCCTCGCTGCTCGGCAAGACCATGCGCGCGCCGCTGCTGATCAGCTCCATGACCGGCGGCATGCCACGCGCCGAGGCCATCAACCGGCATCTGAGCGAAGCAGCGCAAGCCTTGGGAATCGCCATGTGCGTCGGTTCGCAGCGCGTGAGTCTGCAATCCCGAAACTCCCAGGTACTGACGCGCGCGCTGCGCCGCCTGGCCCCAGACATTCCCTTGCTCGGCAATATCGGCGCGGCGCAACTGCGCGAGGCCGACGGCCTGGACCTGGCGCGCCGGGCGGTGGATGCGCTGGAGGCCGATGGACTCATCGTCCATCTCAATCCGCTGCAGGAAGCGGTACAGCCGGAGGGCGACCGCGACTGGCGCGGCGTCTTGGCGCAGATCGCTCGCGCCGCGCGTAGCGTGGGCGTGCCGATCGTGGCCAAGGAAGTGGGGTCGGGCCTGTCCGCTCGGTGGCCTGTGCGCTCGTCGAGGCGGGCGTGGCGGTGATCGATGTCGCCGGCGCCGGCGGCACCAGTTGGCCCGCGGTGGAGGGTGAGCGCGCCCGCGATGCCGCCGACCGCGCAGTGGCGATGGCGTTCGCCGATTGGGGGATTCCGACCCCGGCCAGCGTGCAGGCGGTACGTCGGGCGCTCCCAACGGTGAAGCTGATCGCGTCGGGCGGGATCCGCGACGGCGTCGACGTGGCCAAGGCCATCCGCCTGGGCGCGGACACGGCCGGGCAGGCGGCCGGCGTGCTGCGCGCGGCTACGGTATCCACTGAGGCGGTTGTCGCGCATTTCGAGATCGTCATCCGCCAGTTGGCCGTCGCCTGCTTCTGCACCGGCTCGGCTGATCTGGCGGCGTTGCGTCAGGCGCGCTTTTGTCCTCGGCGCATCTGCCCGCCGGTTGATGCCGGCGTCGATTTCAGAGCCGCGCGTGGATTTCGTCCTTTTCGACAACGAATACTCCCAATCCGAATCAATCGCTGTCGACGGAAACCAGACCTGCATTGTCGCTCTGCTCACCTCGCCATGATGACCGGCTTGCAAAGCGATCGGCAATTGCCGTTCCACATCTGAGCGAACCGTATGGCAGCAACTGCCTTACGATTGATGGCGATCCTTGTTTGCTATCTGACATTAGGAAAAATCCTGTCGGATCCAAAACACCTGATGTCGTCCAAACACACATCGAGTTCTTAAACGAAAGCAGATGCTTGAAGCGAACGACGAGCGCTGGCACGGCGATTGCAGACCAGGATCGAGCAACACTGACGAGGGCTGAGTGCACGCAGACGCGCAAGACGAGCGATGCTCTCCTTCCCCCGTGTCCCTCGCTTCTGAGAGGGAAATAAGCTCGCCCGCACAACAGCGCGCAACTTTGGCAAATGGTTTATGGAGAGCAACATGTCGTCGCTGAGACAAATCGCATTCTACGGCAAGGGAGGCATCGGAAAGTCGACCACCTCCCAGAACACCTTGGCAGCGTTGGCCGAAATGGGTCACAAGATCCTAATTGTGGGCTGCGATCCTAAGGCGGACTCGACCCGCCTGATCCTGCACGCGAAGGCGCAGGACACAATCCTAAGCCTCGCAGCAAGCGCCGGCAGTGTGGAAGACCTCGAACTCGAGGATGTGATGAAAATCGGCTACAGGGACATCCGCTGCGTGGAGTCGGGTGGGCCTGAGCCGGGTGTCGGCTGCGCTGGACGTGGCGTCATCACATCGATCAATTTCCTGGAGGAGAATGGCGCCTATGAGAACATCGACTACGTCTCCTACGACGTGCTCGGGGACGTCGTCTGCGGCGGCTTTGCCATGCCAATCCGCGAGAACAAGGCGCAGGAGATTTATATCGTGATGTCCGGTGAGATGATGGCGATGTATGCCGCCAATAACATCTCCAAAGGCATCCTGAAGTATGCCCTCTCTGGTGGCGTGCGGCTCGGCGGTCTTGTCTGCAACGAGCGGCAGACCGACAAGGAGTTGGAACTAGCTGAGGCGCTGGCCAAGAAACTCGGAACCCAGCTAATCTATTTTGTGCCGCGCGACAACGTCGTGCAGCACGCAGAGTTACGCCGCATGACCGTGCTGGAGTATGCACCAGACTCCAAGCAGGCCGACCACTATCGCAATCTGGCGACCAAAATCCACGGCAATGGCGGCAAAGGCATCGTCCCGACCCCAATTTCCATGGATGAGCTCGAGGATATGCTAATGGAGCACGGCATTCTAACGGCGGCTGACGAGTCCATCATCGGAAAGCCCGCCGCCGAACGCGCGGCCTCGTAAGGGGCGCGAGTCGCGGCCTTGCAAGGGGCCGCGACGGATGCCGGTCTCCCTGCTCCCCCTTCCCAGGGAGGCCGGTATTTGCATCAGAGACTCGTGATCAGGACAAGAAGCGGGGGTATCTGATCCTCGTAAAACCCGCAAAGCCATGTTCCAAACGAAAATCTTTCCCTTTATGGCTGACAGTTCCACAGATGCGACCAGTCAAGCTCACCATGCAACCAACACGTATCGCTTGCTCACCGGGATGTATCCGGCAGAGGCCGATACCAGCAGTGACAGCAATTTCGATCGCCATGCGCTAGCGTCGATTCTGGCGGCTGCCACGATGGATGGTGGTTCAGTTCCCGAGAAAGCCGGCGTGTCCGGCCATGAGCTATCAGTACTGCTCGAGCAATACTTCCCTGCGATTGAAATCAAAGCCGAGAAACAGCTCTTGAATGTCAAGTGCAATGAGGATGAGGAGGTCGCTATGGTTAGTGATCTCTTGCTCCGCCAACGGTCGACAGAAGGGAACGTTGGCCGTTGGCTGGCTGCCATGATTGCACGTCGCGCCATAGAGGCAAATCACCTTTGGGAAGATCTCGGATTGCGCGATCGCGGGGAACTCTCGCGGTTGCTTACTCGTCATTTCGCTCCGCTCGCCGCGCGCAACATCAACAATATGCGATGGAAGCGTTTCTTCTATCGGATGCTGTGCGAGGACGATGGCCTCGTGATGTGCACGACACCCGTGTGCGCGCAATGTAATGATTTCAACGTCTGCTTTGGCACTGAAAGCGGCGAGAGCCGGGTGGCCGGGCACCCTCGCGACTTTCTACGACAGGCATCTGGTGAGGTCCTCGACGACCGGCCTATCTGATTGGAACTTGGATTGTCCGTTGGATATGCCTCGAATCGACGCTGCGCAGTTCTGGCAGGCTTCGAAGAAGCAGGGATTCGATGACCTTGGAGTCTCCTCCTAGGCGGCCTCTGTCTCGTAACAACGTGTTTAGGATCTCGCTCAAGGCGAGGCAGGGAGAGTTTTCGATGAGTGACAAACCAGTGAGATCCGGCATCCTGGACCGGCTCAACAAGGCGTCCTCCGCCGAGGATTTTTTTTGCCCTGCTTGGCGTCGATTACGATCCCAAGGTCGTCAATGTCGCGCGCCTGCATATTTTAAGGCGCATGGGCCAACACCTCGGCAAGGAACAGTTCGCCGGTGCTGCGGAGGCGGAAGTCACAGCTCGATGCAAGTCGATGTTGGAACGAGCCTATGCCGATTTCGCGGCATCCTCGCCGATTGACCAACGCGTGTTCAAAGTCTTGCAGGATGCGATCGCAGAGCCCAAGAAGCCGGCGGCGTTCGTGCCATTGAGTGAATTGAAGTAACCTCGCGCATTCCCCAGTATCGCGTTGCCCTATTGTCGCAGCCGGTTGCGCCGGTTTTAATCGTCATCCAGAGCGCCTTTGCAGCAACAGGCAAAGCGCAGTGTCGCATACCAGACGATGTCCGGAATTGTCGTATCTAACATGCTGATGGTCGCTATCAAGTTCTCTCAAGTCATTGCCCTGCCACTTAATTCTTGATGGCACCCTAGCTGGTACGGCATTTGCTGTTGTCGTGGCATCAGCGTCATTGACGCCGAATACATCCGTGTCCGGAGATAAGGTTTGAGAGTAAGCCAATGACGTTGCCTATGTTGTACAGCTCTCTTGCCGCCATCATTTGGGTGTCGCTCGCAGGAATGCCGCTCGAAATGGACTTGGATGCCGTTGAGGTCGATATTGGCCGAGTGATGCCGGTTAATGACTAGCTTGCGCGTCCAAGCGACACCTAGAGAGGGCATGCAGTCTACCGTCTGCGCTGTCCCGATCCGCGCCCACGCAACGACAAGCTGCAGCTTGCGTCAGCGTGGCCGACTATCAACATTGACCCATGCAAGCGGCTCGCGCTGGAGGCCGCGCACGAACTGCATAACGGACTCAAGATCATCATGCCCACGGCTGTCGAGCCCTACCGCGGCACGCGGACGATGGTCATGCGCCCCTTTGTACCGTCGGTCCGCAGTGCGAAGGCGGGGGCAGAGAGAGCCCGCCGAGCAACGGGCCAGGTGCTGATCCGACCCATCTTCGACAGGCAACTCACGCTCCTGGAGAGCGATCTTGCGCCGAAAGCGCGCGGGTTTTTAGGGGAGTTCAAACGTATGACCAAGGTTTCGAAAGCTGTGGCGCCGGCCACGTCCAGCCGGGCTGCAGCCAAAAGAGAATTGCCGGAACACTTTAAGGCCTACAAGCACGTCTGGGTCTTCGTCGAGCAGGAACGCGGTCAGGTGCATCCCGTTTCCTGGGAGCTTATGGGTGCGGGCCGCAGACTTGCTGACAAGCTGAAGGTCGATCTTGCAGCCGTGGTAATTGGCCCGGAAGGTGAGGCCACACGTGACGCCGCTCTTGAATCCTTCTGCTACGGCGCCGATCTGACCTATCTCGTGACCGACAATGTGCTGTTGGAGTATCGCAACGAAGCCTACACCAAAGCGCTAAGCGAACTGGTCAACAAATACAAGCCTGAGATATTGCTGTTGGGGGCGACTACCCTTGGTCGCGATCTCGCCGGCTCGGTAGCGACGACGCTGTTGACGGGTCTCACTGCCGACTGCACGGCTCTTGACGTTGACGCGGATGGTTCGCTTGCGGCTACGCGTCCGACTTTCGGCGGCTCGCTGCTCTGCACAATCTACACGTTGAACTACCGGCCGCAGATGGCAACCGTTCGGCCGCGCGTGATGCCAATGCCCGATCGTGTCGTTCGCGACGCCGCTCGCATCATTATCCATCCTCTTAACCTTGTTGAAGACGATATCGTCACGAAGGTGCTCTCGTTCATCCCCGACCGCGATTCCGAAATATCCAATCTGGCCTACGCCGATATCGTGGTTGCCGGCGGCTTGGGGCTGGGATCGCAGGAGAACTTTCATTTGGTGCGCCAACTGGCGGTGCTGCTGGGCGCAGAGTACGGCTGCTCGCGTCCGCTGGTACAGAGGGGGTGGGTTACGTCCGACCGGCAGATCGGGCAGACAGGAAAAACCATCCGGCCAAAGCTCTATATCGCGGCCGGCATTTCCGGCGCGATCCAACATCGGGTCGGTGTGGAGGGCGCCGATCTGATCGTCGCCATCAACACCGACAAGAACGCGCCGATCTTCGATTTCGCCCATATCGCCATAGTTAAGGATGCGATGCAGCTGTTACCGGCGCTGACGGCTGCATTTCGAGCGCGGCTTTTGCCGCTTTCGCGTGCCCAGATTGCTAGCTAGAGAGGTGATCATGATAGATGAGAGGTTCGATGCAATCGTGGTCGGCGCCGGCATGGCGGGCAACGCGGCGGCGCTGACCATGGCAAGGAATGGTATGAAGGTGCTGCAGCTCGAGCGCGGTGAGTATGCAGGTTCGAAGAACGTCCAGGGCGCAATTCTCTATGCGGACATGATGGAAAAGCTAATCCCGGAATTTCGCGAGGAAGCGCCGCTTGAGCGTCATTTGGTCGAGCAACGCTTCTGGATGATGGACGACAAATCCCACGTCGGCATGCATTACCGTTCTGACGAATTCAACGAAGAGCGGCCGAACCGCTACACCATCATCCGCGCACAGTTCGACAAATGGTTTTCATCAAAAGTACGGGAGGCCGGCGCGATCGTCCTGTACGAGACCACAGTCACGGAACTTGCACGTGACGACCACGGATGGGTCATTGGTGTCCGTACAGATCGCCGAGACGGCGAGATACACGCCGACGTCGTGGTGCTGGCCGAAGGCGTTAACGGCCTGCTCGGCACGCGGGCGGGCCTACGTGAACGACCAACAGCGGACAAGGTTGCGCTCGCGGTAAAGGAAATGCATTTTTTGCCTCGCGAGACGATTGAGGCTCGTTTCAATCTCCAGGGCGACGAGGGGGTTGTGATTGAGGCGGCGGGTACGATTTCCCGCGGCATGACGGGTATGGGCTTCATCTATGCCAACAAGGAATGCATTTCGCTCGGTATCGGTTGTCTTGTCGCTGACTTCCAGCGCACCGGCGAAACGCCCTACGGGTTGCTCGATCAGTTCAAGAGACATCCATCTGTGGCGCCCCTGATCGTTGGCTCCGAGGTCAAAGAATACTCCGCGCATCTCATTCCTGAAGGCGGCTACAAGGCAATCCCGCAGCTCTATGGCGAAGGCTGGCTCGTGGTGGGCGACGCGGCGCAGCTCAACAATGCCATTCATCGCGAGGGATCCAACCTCGCTATGACATCAGGTCGCATCGCGGCCGAAGCAATCGTCCAGCTCAAGTCGCGGCGCGAGCGCATGACGGCGAGAAATCTGTCGCTCTACAAGAAGATGTTGGACGATTCGTTTGTCATGAAAGACCTCAAAAAGTACAAGGATCTACCGACGCTGATGCACACAAATTCGCAAAGCTTTTTTCTCACCTATCCACAACTCGTCTCGAAGGCGATGCAGAACGTTCTACGCGTCGATGGTACGCCAAAGATTGAGAAAGAGAAGGCGACGGTCAAATCCTTCGTCAAGGCACGGTCATGGACAGGTCTGATCGGCGATGCATTCCGTCTTGCTCGCGCCTGGCGCTGACGAAGCAGAAATCGAAGCCGAACAAAGGAGGCCTAAAGGATGAAGGTCGAGTCTTCAGTGCGCGTCGAGGACAAGCTATACTCCAACCGCTACCTGGTTGACGTCGGTCGTCCGCACGTCAAGGTCCGCGCGCACGAGACCCCCTCACGACAGCTAAAGGCGCTTTTGAAAGCGTGCCCTGCGCGCTGCTACGAACTCAACGACAAGGGACAGGTTGAGATAACTGTCGACGGCTGCATCGAGTGTGGCACTTGCCGGGTGATCGCCGAACCTGGCGGCGACATCGAATGGAACTATCCGCGAGGCGGATATGGGGTGTTATTCAAGTTTGGATGAAATCGAACGAGGTACCGCGGTGTGATCGCTCTTTGGAGATGCGATCATTTCCGCGGGGCCTGTCCGCCGGCCCCAACTTGCGTGGAGAGTCAAAATCCGAGCGGGTTCTAATGGAACGTGAGGGTGAACATTTCCTTAACTGGGCTTGCGATATCCAACCCTCGTTCCGGCTCAGTGAAGAACTAGTGTGGATCACCAGCGCTTGTTCAAGCCGCCTCGATGCCACCGCGGCCAGCTGCACGATCGCACCAAAACGCACCGCGATCTGGATCGCGTCGGAACCAACGCTCGCCTCCCGCAGCGCCTTTCAATGAGCATCTAGGCAAGTGCCGCAGCCATCTAGGCCGAGACCGCAAGCGACCACAGCTCGAATTCGAACTTGTCCAGGCCGGGATTGCCATTTTCCCGGGAAGCTCTTCTCAGTCAGTGTTTCGAACGATGGCAGCTTACATCCAATTCCAATCATATTGTATTCTCCTAAGGTCGCTCAGCGCAGATGGCAACACCGTGAACGAAGCAAGCTGTATGCCATTCGTTTTTAAGTACGGTTTGTCGGATATGTAACAGCCGACGCTTGGCTGCAGCCATTCGCGGAAGATAGCAACTCGCTATCGCCCTTCGGGACGCTCCGCTCGATATCAAGTCACCCAAATCAACGGCTCTCATAACGCCGGCTCATGTCATCTATGTGCGTGTTGCCATCCTTTCGGCTCGACCGGTGGTGAAAAGTTCGGTCAGCGCGTTGCGAGCAGCAGGTGGGCTTCAGTGAAACTTGCCGACAAGCGGATACCGCAACACAGAAGCGCATCGAAGCGAAGAAGACCGGATGGTCAACGGTGAGGAAGACCGTCAAGAGGGTCGGCGACAGCCGCTGGTGGAGAAAGCGATCGCCAAGCGCAGCTGAAAAGAATGTAGGGCATAGGGAGCAAGTGAGAGAGCGATCGCCGAGGTGCGCCGTCGCTTCGGCTATCGGCGCCTGCATGTTCTGCTCAAGCGGGAGGGCTATCTGGTCAACCACAAGAAGCTGTTCCGAGACCGTCATCAAGTTCTCTGACATCGATGAGCCGACCACGCTCGTCAGTGAGACCGAAGTGACAACCATCGTCAAGCCGTCGCTGTTCGCTCCCGCGACCGTGCCCGTAATGGTGCACAATGGCGATGTGAACTCGGCGTCGATCGATTTCACCTCCACGGCACTCGCGCTCGACGGTGAGCGCAGGCGCAGGTGCCAACGTCAGCACACCCCTGAACGCCGGGCCGGGGCCGAAGGATGGCCTCGGTCCACCTCCCCGACCATCCACGCTGTACGCTGCTGATAGTGTCGAGATGTCCGTGTGGTCCTTTCTGCAAGGTCTTTTTTTGGGTCCTGTCGATAACGTCGTAAGTGCCTGTAAATAAGGGAGGTTTACGATCTCTGGCGGGAGCGGACACCGCCGGGCCCCGCCCTATTTCACATGTGCGGGCATGCGCGTTTACAGCCTCCTCTTGTCAGCGGTAAGGTATTCGGATGCTCATGTGGAGCACGGTGCAAGCTTCGAAATCGTTGGGTCGGCGCTATGAATAGACCGATCTTCGAACAGCCTACTGAACGTGAGTTTCTTCTCGCGCAGCTTTCGCCGGACGACCGTCGTCGTGTTCGCGGCTTCATGCGAGAGAACAGGGCCACGGCACCTGACGCCATTCTGATGCTCGGCATAGGGCGTCCTGATGCCAGCGGGATCGCCTCCGACGTAGAGGTCACCGGCGACGAGCGCGAGTTTATGCTCAGCCAGTTATCGTCGCACGAGCGCACCTCCGTCGAACGAGCACTTATCAGCAATGCCCTTGGCCGTGCGTCGGGACTCTGACGCTGGAGTCCAAAAGACCGGAACTAATTATTGCGGCGCAATGTCCCATCGATCACGTAGGCTACGGTCTTGTCCAACCTGTTCACGATCAAAAGCCTGTCGTGCATGATTGTGCAGTCGTATCCCTTCAGTGACGAAACTTCTGCGGCCACTTCATCGGGGATCGCCATCAAAGGAAGGTCTTTGGGCAAGACCGCGCCAACAGGTAGCGTAAGCTGTGATGGCGGAGGATCGATTGGGTAGCTGTTGATGTGTTGCCACACAGCCTTCTCCTGCTCGGGCGACAGGTGGAGGGGGGCTCCGGGTGCGCGGTGCTGAGTATCGGTTGACATGGGTGCCCCATTATCCTGCGCGGCTGCTCCGATGATACTCGCAGCCAGAATGACTGCCGCGAGCGCGAGACAGGAATGATTGGTCATGGCAGCTCCTCAAAGGACCCGACCCCTCCCTAATTCAAGTCCCGCGACCCGGTCGTGGGTCCTCTGAGCCGCGTAAGAAATGCGGGGTACGCGCGACCGCTCCTATTGAGGGTTTCTGCTGCGAGAAAATTCGTGGTTGCGGTTACAGCGAAAGCAGCGTCCTTCAATGTCCGCTATGAACGCCTCCCTCGCGTGGACGTGCGCGGGGCATTTAGCGACGTTAGTCGAACGACGCGCACAGAATGACCTGTTGAAATCACGCCGCCGGAGTCTGCACGCGTCACCGCACGGAAGACTGAAATGCTGCGCAAGGCCTGCCCCGCACATTTAGCAGAGCAGCCACTGTCGCACACTGGCTCCGCCGACTGTCGGCATTGAGACCAATGTCAGCAAGCTAACGCTACACGCCGCGATGAAGTGCCTGCAGAGGCTGCGAATTCACTTTGGCACTCGGTTTGCTTTGTTCACGGCATCATCACCAATCGCAGTGCGATGGACTTCGGGACGGACTCGGCGCGCGTCGCTGTTAGCATCTGGTCCGTCCCGACGGTTTGCTGCGGCGATAACGGAGAAAATGAGGGAAGTGTTGGATGCGATCTAGAGTTCTTCTTTTGTTAGCCGGTACAATTGCGCTCGTTGCAAGCGGTGCAGCCAATGCGGCAGACCTTGCGCCAGTAGTGAAACTGCCCGCTGCTGTGTGGAGCTGGTCGGGAGGCTATATTGGCGGCCACGTCGGCGGCGGCTACGGCCGCACCTCCTTCAGCAATCCGTACGGTCCCTCAATTTATGGGGGCGCCGTCGATACCCCAGTGTTCCTGGCAGGCGGCCAGATCGGCTATAACTGGCAGAACAACGGCTGGGTGTTTGGCGTCGAACTCGATGCCAGCGGTGCTGTCTCCGACGGTACAAATACCTGCCTCGCCGCCTCCGGCTTTATCGTGAGCGCAAACTGCAAGGCTGGTCCCAACGTCTTTGCCACCGGGACCGGTCGCGTCGGTTACGCGTTTGGCGCGCTGGGTCACACGCTGGCCTATCTCAAGGGAGGCGTTGCTTGGCAAAACAATCGGGGCGACGTCGTCAACAATTTTGAAGGCGGGGGGCCACAGGAGAAAACCCACTTCGACTATGGTCGGGTCGGTGGCACCATCGGGATGGGTGTCGAGCAAGCGCTTACCCCTGCATGGTCGGTCAAGGTAGAGTACGACTACCTGCATTTCGGTGGGCCGAGTGTCGCGACTCCTCCGACAGTGCAGTTTCCGCCGTTTGCAATTCTTCCGGCGAACACAACGGGCCTGTCGAGCAACTATCACATCGGAAGAATCGGGTTGAATTACCATTTTGGCGCCGACCCGTGGACGCAGTGGTCCGATGCACCGCTGTACGCGAAAGCACCTGCCGGCGCGCCGCCGATTGCTTACGCCGCCGGTTGGTCATTCGAAGGCGGATCACGGCTCTGGCTCAGCCGGGGACGATTCCAATGGAACTCTAGCGCTGGGCCCATAGATCCTAACATCCTTAGATCAAGGCTCACCTACCACGGCCTCGACGGGCTTTCCGGGGAGGCATTTGGCCGTGTTGACAGCCCGTGGGGAGTGTTCCTGAAGAGTAACGTTGGCCTCGGTCGCTTCAACAAAGGAAACATAAACGATGAAGATTGGGGCATTCGGGTGGGGACGGGGTGGGCTCCCTATATCAACACTATATCCGGCCAGGCAAACGGGAGGTTCACCTATTATACGGCTGATGCCGGTTACGATTTCTTGCGCGGCGCCGACTATAAGATCGGCGGATTTATCGGCTGGACGTACTACGAACAGAGTTCCGACGTGAGGGGGTGTGTACAGATCGCCAACCCGATGACTACATGCTTGCCTCCCGGTGACGACAGGGTCGTTGGCAGCCAGAATACTCAGTGGAATGCACCTCGTATCGGCCTAAGCGCTGAAACCATGCTCACCGAGCGTTGGCGTTTGAGCACGGACGTCGCTTACCTGCCCTGGACCGATTTCAAAGGGCGCGACAATCATCTCTTGCGCCCGACGACCACCTTCGTTGAACAACGCGGGAATGGTGGCGGCGGCGTCCAGATTGAAGGCGTGTTGTCCTACTTCATCACCAAGAACTTCAGCGTCGGCGTCGGTGGGCGCTACTGGGCCATGTGGACCAAAAAGGACAGCGAAGTGACATGCACAGGCTGTAGTGGCCAGGGCACCACTGAGACTCAGTTCTCGAAATTCAGCATGGAGCGCTGGGGCACGTTCTTTCAGGCGTCCTATCGGTTCGATTGAAAAGATCAGCCAAGCTCCAGGCCTGTTCGACGTAAGCGTCGTTCTCAGGCCACGGCTTTGAGGGCTTGAGCGCGGTAGGCCCAAGGCAATAGCTGGTCGATGTCGCGGTTGGGATGACCGCTGACGATCCTGGTCAGGAC
>NZ_LGHM01000159.1 GCF_001908185.1 Bradyrhizobium sp. AS23.2 | reverse complement strand
CGCGAGCTATGATGCGCAATTGCGCATCTGAGAATCCATAACCACGAGCCGGGGTTATGGATTCCGGGCCTGGCCCTTCGGGCCATCCCGGAATGACTATGGGAGAGAGTTGCGTGTTCATCGCAGCACGATCACATCCTGATCCGGCTTGTCGGCATAGAGGCGCCCCACCAGCGCGGCGCGGCGCTCGAGGCCGGCGCGCTGGTTGATGTAGCCCTTGTCGGTGAGCTCGTTGCCGTCGATCGAGGGCGGCTCGACCATCAGCATCGCGCGCGCGATGATGCGGCTGCTCGCGCCTTCGCACTCCTTGTTATGAGCTTCCAGTCCACGCCTGAGACAGGCGATCACCTCGGGATGCTTCACCGCCTCCTCAAAGCTCAGCTCGGAATTGCCGACGAGCTGGCGGCAGGCATGCAGGTTCGGCCAGGCAAGCAGGCCAATGGAGCATTGATCCTGGCCGGCGACCAGCGCGTCATGCACGACGGGCGTCGCGGCGGCGATCGCGTCGGTACGGAGCGAGCCGACATGCACGAACGTGCCGGTGGTGAGCTTGAAGTCTTCCACCACCCGGCCGGCAAAGATGATGCCCTTCACCGGATCGGTGTCGTCGACGAAGATGCCGGCGTCACCGATGCAGTAGAAGCCTTCCTCGTCGAACATCTTCTTCGTGAGATCAGGCTGGCCGAAATAGCCGGGCGTGACGTTGACGCCACGCAGGCGCAGCTCGTATTTCGAGCCGCACGGCACCATCTTCAATTCGACGCCGGGGAACGGCAGGCCGATCAAGCCGACGCGCTCGGTGTCCCAATAGGTGCCGGTCGAGGTCGGCGCGGTCTCCGTCGAGCCCCACCCCGTGTAGAACACGATGCGCTCGCCGGTGGTCTTCACCGCCAGCGCCTGCATGCGGTCGTAGAGATCGTCGGGCAGGCGCGCGCCGCCATAGGCCATGATCGAAAGGTTCTTGAAGAAGGAGCGGCAGAGCGCGTCGTCCTTCTCCATCGCGGCCGCGAGCGCGGCATAGCCCGCCGGCACGTTGGCATAATAGGTCGGCGAAATCTCGCGCAGATTGCGCAGGGTCTCGTCGAACTGGCCCGGCATCGGCCGGCCGTCGTCGATATAGAGCGTGCCGCCATCGACAAGGATGGGATGGAACGCCGCGTTGCCGCCCATGGTGTGATTCCAGGGCATCCAGTCCAGCATGGCCGGCAGCGGCCCACCCGGCGTGCGCGGCCGCACCTGCATCATCATCGCCGCGTTGGCGCACATCATGCTTTGTGTGTTGATGACGGCCTTTGGCATGCCGGTCGAGCCTGACGTGAACAGCAGCTTGCCGACGGTGTCAGGCGTTATCTTGGCGATCGAATCCTCGACGTCCTTCGTCACCGGTGTCGCGGCGAGCTCGGCGAAGCTGGCGCTCTTGATGCCGTCGCAGGGACGCGCGACGTGGATCACGGTGACACCGGTGAGATCGAGCGCCTTCAGCGCCTTCTCGAAGGTCGGCCCATCCTGCACCATCACCACGGCCGGCTTGACCAGATCGAAGAGGTATTTCAGCTTGACGTGATCATGGCTCATCAAGGAGTAGGCTGGCGACACCGGTGCAGCCGGTGAGCGCGCCTGCATCGCGGCCTGCGTCATCAGCGCGTGCTCGATCGAATTGCCGGAAAGGATCGTCACCGGACGGCCGTCGAGCTTGAGACTGAGAAGTGCCTGCGTCAGCGCATCCACGGTGCGCTTGGCTTCGCCGTAGGAGATCTTGCGCCATTCGCGATTCGGTCCGCCGCGCTGCGCGAGCCAGATGCGTTCGGGTGCTTCCTTCGCCCATTTCGCGAGCGAGGCCGGAAGGTGCTTCTCGTAAGCTTGCAGCGGAATGCGCGACTTCAGCACCACCGTGCCGTCGCCGCGGCGTTCGACGTCGATGTCGCGCTTGAGCCACTCGACCTTGCGAAAGGCGGGCTTTGACATCACCGCCGCCGCACTTCCACTCATTTTGCGTCTCCCGGAATTATTGTCCTTTGCGGATCTTTGTCGTTCAGCGCCTGATATAGACAGGCTTTCGCTTCTCAAGGAAGGCCCTGATGCCTTCCGAAAATTCCTCGGAGCGGCTGCACAGGACCTGGTTGCGGTCCTCCATCGCGATCGCCGCTTCCAGCGATCCGGCATCGACGCTCATGTTGAGACATTCCTTGGACAAGCGCAGGCCCACAGGCGACGCGGTCATCATCGCATCGACATAAGGCTCGGCGGCGTCATCGAGCTTGTCCTCGTCAACGACCTCCGAAACGAGCCCGACCGCGAGCGCGCGCTCGGCGCCGATGAAGCGCCCGGTAAGGATCAGCTCGGAGGCGACGGACACGCCGACGAGCCGCGGCAGGAAATAGCTGGTACCGATGTCGCAGCCGCCGAGGCCGAGCTTGATGAAGGCACAGTTCATCCGCGCCGACTTCGTCGCGATGCGGATGTCGGACGCAAGCGCCAGCGCAAAACCACCGCCGGCCGCCGCGCCTTGCACTAGCGCCAGGATCGGCTGCGGACAACGCCGCATCAGCATCACGATGTCGGCGATGCGCCGTTGCGAGTCCAGCGACTCCGTCACACCGGGCGGCTCCTGCTGGCCCGCGCGACGCTGCATCGCGGCCTTGAGATTGAGACCCGCGCAAAAATTCTTGCCGGCGCCCTTCAACACCACCACGCGCGTGTCGCGATTGCGCTGGAGGCCCTGGAAGTAAACGTTGAGCGCGTCGATCAGCGCGGGATCAAGCGCGTTGAGGCTGTCAGGACGATTGAGCGTCACCCGGTCGACGCCGTCGTCGTGCTCGATCAGCAGCGGTTGGGACATGAGGGCCTCGTGCGCACCGCTAGTCGCGGCGCCGATTGCTGTGCCCTCTCCCCTTGTGGGAGAGGGCGTGTATATCGCTAGCCACATACTCGCTTGGGTGAGGGGTCTGTCTCCGCGGATGCAGACCCCTCATCCGCGTTGCCTTCGGCAAGGCACCTTCTCCCACAAGGGGAGAAGGGAAGATCAGCGGAGTTACCGCGGAGCCATGCGGATGGCACCGTCGAGACGGATGGTCTCGCCGTTGAGCATCGGGTTCTCGACGATGTGCACGGCGAGCGCGCCGTATTCGTTGGCATCGCCGAGGCGCGAGGGATGCGGCACCTGGGCGCCGAGGCTCTTGCGGGCCTCCTCGTTCAGGCCCATCAGCAGCGGCGTGAAGAACAGGCCGGGCGCGATGGTGTTGACGCGGATCTTCTGGCTGGCGAGGTCGCGCGCGGCCGGCAGGGTGAGGCCGACGACGCCGCCCTTCGACGCCGAATAAGCGATCTGGCCGATCTGGCCCTCATAGGCCGCAACCGAGGCGGTGTTGACGATGACGCCGCGCTCTTCACCGATCGGCTCGATCGTGGCGAGGCGCTCGGCGAACAGCCGCAGGCAGTTGAACGTGCCGATCAGGTTGACGTTGATAATGCGCGCGAACTTTTCGAGCGGATAGACGCCGTCGCGGCCAACAATACGCTGCGAGCCGCCGATGCCGGCGCAGTTCATCAGCACGCGGGCGACGCCATGCGCGGCTTCCGCCTTCGCGATCGCCGCCTTGATCTGCTCTTCGCTAGTGACGTCGGCATGAAGCGCGACGCCCTTCACTTCGGCGGCGACCTTCTCAGCGTTTTCCTTGCTCTGGTCAATCACGCCGATCTTGGCGCCCTTGGCGGCCATGGCGCGGGCGGTCGCGGCACCGAGGCCCGAACCACCGCCGGTGATCAGAACGGCTACATCCTTCAACTGCATCGTAAGCTACCTTTCCTTGGGCGTTTCTTCTCTGGACTCGAAGCGTTTCGGCCGGATTATCCAACCGCGGCAGCCTCCTCGGCTTGCGTGAGGATGCCGCCGCAGATCTGCGTTTCCATGTGTTTGATGTATTGCCGGCAGACTTCATCGGTGACCGGGCCGACGCCGGTCGCGCGGGACATCGCGTGCCGACCGAAGAACAGGTGATCGCAGGCGCCGATCAGGCTGGTGTAGAACAGCACCGGATCCGTCTGGCGGAACTCGCCGCGGGTAACGCCTTCGGCGAGCAGGCGGCGATGGAAGTCCAGAAGCGGCGCGACGAAGAACTTCGAGACTTCGTCGGCAGAGCCCGCGCTGCTCTCGTGCAGGAGATAGTGGATCAGCCGGTTCATATAGGGGAACCGGTAATAGGCACGGATAACGCCTCCGATATGCAACTTCAGCTTCGCGGTCGGCGTGATCGGCTGCACCAGCAGATATTCAAGATTGGACATCTCGGTCGCGGCGTCGCGCGCGAGCAGCGCCAGCAGGAGGCCTTCCTTGTTGCCGAAATGATATTTGACCAGCGCGGCGTTGGCGCCGGACTTCTGGGCGATGTCGGAGAGGGAGATCTCGATCGAGCAGCGTTCGATCATCAGGTCGCTCGCGGCCACGAGCAATTTCTCTGCCGTGGAATTCTTTCCGCTGGGGAGCCTGTTCGGTACGCTGGTAGTCACGGAGATCCCTGTTCTCGCCGCATGAGCGGGCCGCAGATAAGCCGAAGCAGCGCCTCATCACAAGAGTTAATTGATCGATTGACTAAGCGATATCTCGCCCCTTAAATCCGCCCCCGACAACCCAACCCACTTCAGAACAATCATGGGAGAGACCGAAATGGCCGAGGCTTACATCGTCGCCGCCGCGCGTACCGCAGGCGGGCGCAAGGGGGGCCGCCTCGCCGGCTGGCATCCGGCCGATCTCGCCGCCAAGGTGCTGGACGAGCTGGTCGATCGCACCAAGGCCGATCCCGCCCTGGTCGAGGACGTGATCATGGGCTGCGTCATGCAGGTCGGTGAGCAGTCGAACAACGTCGCGCGCAACGCGATCATGGCCTCGAAGCTGCCGGAGAGCGTGCCGGGTACCTCGATCGACCGTCAGTGCGGCTCGTCGCAGCAGGCGCTGCACTTCGCGGCACAAGCCGTGATGTCCGGCACGATGGACGTCGTGATCGCCGCCGGCGTGGAATCGATGACGCGCGTGCCGATGGGCCTGTCCTCACAGTTGCCCGCCAAGAACGGCTTTGGCAATTCCAAGAGCCCGGGCATTGAGGCGAAATATCCGAACATCGTGTTCAGCCAGTTCACCGGCGCGGAGATGATGGCCGAGAAGTACGGCCTGTCGAAGGACGAACTCGACGAATATTCCTACAACAGCCATCAGCGCGCGATCGCGGCGACGCAGGCCGGTCTCTTCAAGAAGGAGATCGTGCCACTCGAGATCACCCGCGCCGACGGCTCCAAGGACACCCACCACATCGATGAAGGCATCCGGTTCGACGCCACGATCGAAGGTATCAAGGGCGTCAAGCTGATCGCCGAGAATGGCAAGCTCACCGCGGCAAGCGCCAGCCAGATCTGCGACGGCGCCTCCGGCGTCATGGTGGTCAACGAGCGCGGCCTCAAGCAGCTCGGCGTCAAGCCGCTCGCGCGCATCCACCATATGACCATGATCGGCGGCGACCCCGTGATCATGCTGGAAGCGCCGCTGCCCGCCACCAAGCGCGCGCTGGAGAAGGCCGGCATGAAGATCGGCGACATCGACCTGTTCGAGGTCAACGAGGCCTTCGCCTCGGTGCCGACCGCGTGGCTGAAGACCACCGGCGCCGATCCGGCCCGCCTCAACGTCAATGGCGGCGCCATCGCGCTCGGTCATCCCCTCGGCGGCTCCGGCACCAAGCTGATGACGACGCTGGTCCACGCCCTGCATCAGCGCGGCAAGCGCTACGGCCTCCAGACCATGTGCGAAGGCGGCGGCATGGCCAACGTGACGATCGTCGAACGGCTGTAAGAAGAAAAGCGAAGAACGAATGGCGAGTGGTGAGTGGCGATAGGGAGCGGTATCCGCCCCCGTCGTCATTCACCGCTCGCCTCTTTTTTTGAGGAAACGCCATGACCCATCCGTCCGTCTACGCGAAGACCACGCCCGACAAGATCGCCTACCAGATGGCCGGGACCGGCAAGGCGATCACCTATCGCGAGCTCGACGAACTCTCGAACCAGGGCGCGCAGCTCTTCCGCTCGCTCGGGCTCAAGGCCGGCGACCATATCGCGCTGCTGATGGAGAACCGCCTAGCGTTCATGGAGATCTGCTGGGCCGCGCAACGGAGCGGACTCTATTACACCGCGATCAGCCGTTACCTGAAGCAGGACGAGATCGACTACATCATCGGCGATTGCGGCGCCAAGGTCGTGATCACGACGCCGAAATGCGCTGACCAGATCAAGGGTCTGATCAAGGGTACCGCGGGCGAACCGATCTTCTACATGGTCGACGAGCCGCTGCCCGGCTTCCGCTCCTACGACAAGGAAGCAGCAAGCCAGCCGGCGACGCCGATCGCCGACGAGGTCGCGGGCTACGACATGCTGTATTCGTCGGGCACCACTGGCCGCCCCAAGGGCGTCAAGAAGGCGTTCGAGGGCAATCCCATCGACGTGCCCAACGCCTTCCTGCGCGTGCTCTGCGCCGACATGTGCGGCATGAACGCCGAAAGCACCTACCTTTCACCGGCGCCGCTCTATCATGCAGCTCCCCTGCGCTTCAACATGATGGCGATCGTGCTTGGCGGTACCTCCATCATCATGGATCATTTCGACGCCGAGGATTTCCTGAAGCTGGTCGAGAAATACAAGGTCACGCAGTCCCAGCTCGTGCCGACCATGTTCGTGCGCATGCTGAAGCTGCCGGACGAGATCCGCGCGAAGTACAACGTCTCGACGCTGAAAGGCGCGATCCACGCCGCCGCACCCTGCCCGATCGAGGTCAAGGCCAAGATGATCGAGTGGTGGGGACCGATCCTGATCGAGTATTACGCGGGCTCGGAAGGCAACGGCGTCACCGTCTGCAACTCGCAGCAGTGGCTTGAACATCGCGGCAGCGTCGGCCGCGCCGTGGTCGGCAAGATCAAGATCCTGGACGAGAACGACGAGGAGCCGCCGACGGGCGAAATCGGCACAGTCTATTTCGCCGATGCGCCTGTTTTCACCTATCACAACGATCCCGAGAAGACGAAGAAGGCCTACAACGCAAAGGGCTGGTCGACGCTCGGCGACGTCGGCTATCTCGACAAGGACGGCTTCCTCTTTCTCACCGATCGCAAGTCCTACATGATCATCTCGGGCGGGGTGAACATCTACCCGCAGGAGACCGAGGATGTGCTCATCACCCACCCCGAGATCGCCGACGTCGCCGTGTTCGGCGTGCCGAACGAGGAGATGGGCGAAGAGGTGAAGGCGGTAGTGCAGCCGCACGACATGAAGCGTGCAGGCAAGGCGCTCGAGGCCGACCTGATCGCCTACTGCAAGACGCGCCTTTCCGCGATCAAGTGCCCACGCTCGATCGATTTCGAGGCCGAGCTGCCGCGCACCCCCACCGGCAAGCTGGTGAAGCGCCATCTGCGCGACAAGTATTGGCCGAAGACGGCGGCGAAGATTTAGCCGCGATGCTGGAATCGTAGGGTGGATTAGCCGAAGGCGTAACCCACCTCCTTACTGTCTGCGTGGAGAGGGAAGTGGTGGGTTACGCTTCGCTAACCCACCCTACGCACCCCCGTGCAAGCATGCTCATTCAAACAAGCTCGGCGTGTGGTTCACCAGCGCGCCTTCGATCTCGAGCATCTTCAGCTTGGTCACCACGCCGCCATTCGCCGAGAAGCCGCCGGGCTTGTTGCCGGCCGCCAGCACGCGATGGCAGGGCACGACGATCGGGCACGGGTTGCGGCCGAGTGCCTGGCCGACGTCGCGCGACAGCTGGACGCCGCCGAGTTGCTTGGCGATGTCGCCATAGGTGATCGTCTTGCCGGGCGGGATGGTGCGGGCGATCTCGTAGACGCCGCGGTTGAAGTCGGGCACGCCGTCGAGATCGAGTGGGATGTCGGTGAGGTCATCCGGCTCGCCCGCGAGCAGTTTTGTGATGCGGTCGATCGCCTGCTGTACCTCGACGGTTGGCTCGGCCTCGCTGGCGTCAGCGTGACGACGCTGGCTGATGCGGGTGCGGATCTTCTCCTCGCCGCCCATCGGCAGTTGCGTGCCGTTGATGCCGCGCGGGCCCCAGGCGATGGCGCACAGGCCGATCCTGGTGTCGAACAGGGCAAAATGCTGGTCGGTCATGGCTTGGTTCCTTGCCTCTCGTCCTCGACGCATGCCCCCAATTGTGATCTCCCGCCATATCTAGGCTTGGAAATAGTTGCGATCCACCCGGTTTCCGGGAATCTTGCACAGGAGTTCCTGTCCACTCTCGCGAGCCCAGAATGCAAAGCCTCCAAGTCAACGGATACGACATGCCCTATCTCGACGTGGGCGAAGCCAAAGGCGGCCCGCCGCTGGTCTGCGTGCACGGCTCGCTGTCCGACTTCCGCGTCTGGGGCTGCGTGCTCGGGCCGCTGACGCAGCGGCACCGGCTGATCTCGGTCAGCCTGCGACACTTCTTCCCGGCGCGATGGGACGGCGTCGGCGATACCTACTCCATCGCCCAGCATGTCGATGACGTCATCACCTTCATCGAGAAACTCGATCTCGGCCCGGTCGACCTGATGGGCCATTCCCGGGGCGGACACATCTGTTTCCGCGTGGCCCAGCGGCGGCCGGAGCTGTTGCGGCGGCTGATCCTGGCCGAACCTGGCGGCGAGCTCGATGCGAGCCTCGATCCCGACTATGTCGGCGGCCCCTCGCCGCTGCTGGCGCACTTCACCGCTTCGGCCGAGAAGATCGCGGCCGGCGATGTCGACGGCGGCCTCGCCGTCTTCGTGGACACGCTGGAAGGGGCCGGCACCTGGCCGCGGCTGCCGGCGATGGTGAAGCAGAATCTGCGCGACAACGCCTACACCCTGATCGGCCAGGTTCGCGACAATCGCCCGCCCTTCTCGAAAGCGGATGCGGAGTCGATCAAGATGCCGACGCTGTTCATCCTGGGCGCGCGGACCAAGGGCCTGCTGCCGAAGGTGCTGCATGCGCTCGCCGCGCATGTGCCCTACTCCAAGACGGCGATCATCCCGAACGCGACGCACCCGATGTTCGAGCAAGCGCCGCAGAAATACTCCGAAGTGGTGTTGGATTTCCTGGCGAGCTGACCATGCAGAGCTTTCGCGTCAACGGTTACGACATGGCCTATCTCGAAGTCGGAGACGGCCCTCCGCTGGTCTGCGTGCATGGCACGCTCGGCGATTTCCGCACCTGGTATTCGGTGCTCGGGCCACTGTCGAAATCCCATCGTGTCATCTCGGTCAGCCTGCGACATTTCTTCCCTGAACATTGGGACGCCGTCGGCGACGACTACAAGATGGCCCAGCACGTCGCCGACATGATCGCCTTCCTAGAGCAGGTCAGGCCCGCGCCGGTCGACCTGATGGGACATTCGCGCGGCGGCCACATCGCGTTTCGTGTCGCCCAAGTGCGGCCCGATCTCTTGCGCAAGCTGGTGCTGGCCGAGCCCGGCGGCGATCTCGACGCCAGCCTGCCCGTCCCCGCAGGTACGCCAGCACATCCGCCGCTGGCCACACGCACCGCGCGCTCGGTCGAGATGATCCATGCCGGCGACATCGAGGGCGCACTGCAGAACTTCTACGAAGGCATCGAAGGCGACGGCTCGTGGCGGCGGGTGCCGGCGGCGGCCAAGCAGCAACTGCGCGACAACGCGCTCACCTTCCTCGGCCAGATCAACGAGCAGCGCAGGCCCTATACGCTCGCGGACGCGCAGGCGATCGCGACACCGACGCTCCTAATCGGCGGCGGCGCCACCACCGGCAGCCTGTCGGCGATATGGCGTGTGCTGGCCGAGTACATCGCAGGCAGCAAGACGGCGGTGATCCCCAATGCCGGCCACTGGATGTTCGAGCAAGCGCCGCTGGAGTTCGGCGAGGCGGTGAACAGGTTTCTGGCGGAGTAGGCGAGCGTAAGAAGGGCATCGTCGTTGACCTCCCTCGCCCCGCTTGCGGGGAGAGGCGAAAAAGGGCCTCACACCTTCCAGACGCCGACCGGCATCTTGATCGTCGCGTTGAGGCGGTTCCAGACGTTGATCGTCGCGATCGAGAGGATCAGGGATGCGAGCTCGCGTTCGTCGAAATGCTTGGCGGCCTCGTTCCAGATCGCATCCGGCACCGCATCTTCGCGATCTGCAAGGCGCGTGACGGCTTCGGTGAGCGCCAGCGCGGCGCGCTCGGCGTCGGTGAAATAGGGCGCATCGCGCCAGGCTGACACGGCGAACAGGCGCTCGTCGGTCTCACCGGCCCTACGGGCGATCTTGGGATGCATATCGACACAGACGCTGCAGCCATTGATCTGGCTTGCGCGCAGGTGCACCAGTTCCAGGAGCTTTTCCGGAAGGCCCTGCTTGGTCAGGTTGCCAAGCGACTGAAGGTGATTCATGGCCTCAGGAAGAACCATGACCGGGTGATTCATGCGTGCGTGCATCATCTTGCGTCTCCGTTTCTCGAATTTCGAAGGTTCCGGTCACATCCGCCGGATTGGCTTCGTCATGGGCATGACGGATCGCGATGAGGGAATGTGACCGATGACTGAAGAAAATTTTCTCGCCCGCCAGTTCGAGACCAATCGGGACCATCTGCGCGCCGTCGCCTATCGGATGCTGGGCTCAAGCGTCGAGGTCGACGACGCCGTGCAGGAGGCCTGGCTGCGGCTCAGCCGGAGCGATACGTCTGGCGTCGCGAACCTGCGGGGCTGGCTGACCACCGTGGTCGCACGCATCTGCCTCGACATGCTGCGCGCCCGAAAATCGCGCCGCGAGGATCCGATGGGCCCGCATGTGCCGGAGCCCGTCGACGAGTCGCGGGAGCGCGAGGCGGAGATGGCCGATTCCGTCGGCGCGGCGCTGCTCGTCGTGCTGGAGACATTGCAGCCGGCGGAGCGGCTCGCCTTCGTGCTGCACGACATGTTCGCGGTGCCGTTCGAGGAGATCGCGCCGATCGTCGGCCGCTCGGTCGACGCTTCGCGCCAGCTTGCGAGCCGCGCGCGGCGCCGCGTGCAGGGCGCGCCGGTGCCCGAGGCGGATCTGTCGCGCCAGCGCAGGATCGTCGACGCCTTCCTCAAAGCCTCGCGTGAAGGCAATTTCGAAGGACTGCTGGCCGTTCTCGATCCCGACGTCGTGTTCCGTGCCGACCAGGCCGCGGTGCGGCTCGGCACGCTGCCGGAGATCCGCGGCGCGGATGCGGTCGCGCAGCTCTACAAGGGCCGCGCCCAGGCTGCACGGACTGCGCTGGTCGATGGCGGGATGGGCGTCGCGGTCATCCTGGGCGGGCATCTGCGCATCGCGCTGCGCATCACCTTCAAAGGCGAGCGCATCGCCGCGATCGAGGCAACGGCCGATGCCGAGCAGATTGCGACGCTCGATGTGGAGGTGCTGGAGCGCTAGAGCAGCGTGGCATCCGGACTGTCCCGATGCTACGTTTCTGTCCAATCGCGCGCGGTGCCGGCGCTCAAGACGCGAAAGGATGCCTCATGAAAGCCCGCTACGTTTCCCTGCTCGCTTTGCCCCTGCTCGCTCTGTCCTTGCTCGGCCTTGTCGCCGGCAGCACGACCGCGTTTGCGGCCGCCGACGAAAAGTTGAAAGCCGCCGCCGAGCAGGAGAAGGCGCCGCTGATCGAAACGCTGCACGACATGGTGCTGATCGAGAGCGGCAGCGGCGATGCCGAAGGGCTGAAGAACATGGCCGACTTCACGGAAGCACGACTGAAGGCGCTCGGCGCCACGACCGAGCGGCGCAAGACCATCGCGGGTACACGCGCCGATATGGTGATCGCCACGTTCCAGGGCACGGGGTCGCGAAAACTGATGCTGATCGCGCATATGGACACGGTCTATCAGCGCGGCATCCTCGCGACCGAGCCGTATCATGTCGATGGCAACCGCATCTTTGGCCCCGGCATCGCCGACGACAAGGGCGGCATCGCGGTGGTGCTGCACGCGCTCAAGATCTTGAGGGACGCGGGCTGGAAGGACTATGCGAAGCTTACCGTCTCGTTCAACCCGGATGAGGAAGTCGGCTCGATCGGATCGGGCGAGATCATCGCAGAGCTCGCCGACCAGCATGACGTCGTGCTCTCCTGCGAGCCGACGGCGGCCTCTCCGGTGGCGAAGAATGACGCGCTGCTGCTCGGGGCTAGCGGCACCGCGACCGCAAAGATGGAGGTGAAGGGCCGCGCATCGCATGCCGGCGCCGCGCCCGATCTCGGCCGCAACGCGCTGATCGAGCTCGCGCACCAATTGGTGCAAACCAGGGACGTCGCCAAGTCGATCCCAGGCACGCAGCTCAACTGGACCACCGCGCAAGCGGGCACCGTGCGCAACCAGATCCCGGAAAAGGCCGAGGCCGGCGCCGACATCCGCCTCACCATTCCCGATGGCATCGCCAAATTGCAGGCGGCGCTCGACGCGAAGCTGAAAGAGAAGCTCGTTCCCGAGACAGAAACCACGGTGACGATCACGGCGGGACGCCCGCCGTTCGTCGCCAGCGATCGCGGCCGCGCGCTGGCGCAGGAGGGACAGGCGATCTATGCCGAGATCGACCGCAAGCTCGACCTCGTCGAGATGACCGGCGGCGCCACCGATGCCGGCTACGCCAACCGCAGCGGCAAGGCGATCGTGGTCGAGAGCTTTGGCCTCGCCGGCTTCGGCTATCACGCGCGCGATGAATTCATCGACACCAACTCGATCGTGCCGCGGCTCTATCTGATGAGCCGGATGCTGATCGAGCAGGGGAAGAAGAAGTAGGGCGTCCGGCGCGGGCCAAGCCATTTTGGCGAAAACAACCCCATGCACAGTAGACGAGCCTAGTAATATCAACGGCTTAGAGAGGCTCAAAAAGGCCGCTTGAGCGGGCCTCGAAGCATGTCTTGACGTCCTCCCCCTCCCGCGATATCTTCGAATACGGAATTCCGTATTCCTTTTTTCTCCTCGGAGCTGCCGGCGTGATCCCCCTCGACCCGCTTCCGAACCTGATCGACCAGGTCTATGCACGGATCCTGGAGGCGATTTCCGATTGCACGCTGCAGCCCGGCCAGCGCATCCGGCAGAACGAGCTCGCCGACAAGCTCGGCGTGTCACGCCAGCCGGTGTCGCATGCGCTGCATCTGTTGCACCGGCAGGGGCTCGTCGCCGAGAGCGGCCGTCGCGGCTTTGAGGTCACCCAGCTCGACGCCTCCCGCATCCGCCAGCTCTACGAGGTGCGTGGCGCCATCGATGCGCTCGCTGCCAGGCTCGCAGCGATGCGCGCCGCAAGCGACGCGGCCGGACGTGCGCGGCTCGACGCGGCGCTCACCGCCGGACGCCACATCGACCACAAGACATCGCTCGCCGAGCTCATCGTGCTCGATGTCGACTTTCACCGCGCGATCTATCAGCTCGCCGGCAATCCCGTGATCGAAGAGACGATCGCGCCGCAATGGCCGCACATGCGCCGCTCGATGGCGACGGTGCTGTCGGAGCTCGATTATCGCGGCAACGCCTGGGCCGAGCATGCGACGATCGCGGGCCACATCCTTGCAGGTGACGCGAAGGCAGCCGAACGCGCAGCGCTGGCGCATGCGCAGACGGCGGGACGAATGACTGAGGAGAGATTGAGGGCGACGGAAGAGGCGGCGGCGTAGCCGCCAACGCCGTCATTCCGGGGCACGCGAAGCGTGAACTATGATGCGCAATTGCGCATCAGAGAATCCATCGGGCCACAGAGACTGCGGATAAATGGATTCCGGGCTCACGCTTCGCGTGCCCCGGAATGACAAAAACCAAACAACAGGAGGACGACCCTTGAAACTGTCTCAGGAGCAATTGGAGTTCTTCCACCGCGAGGGCTGGCTGTTCCTGCCCGAACTGTTCAACCAGGAGGAAGTCGACTTCCTCGCGCGGGAGGCGGTCGGCATTTATGACGCCAACCGGCCCGAGGTCTGGCGCGAGAAGAGCGGCGCACCCCGCACGGCGTTTGCCGCGCATCTCTACAACGCGGCCTTCGGCATCCTCGGCGCGCATCCGCGCATGATCGAACCGGTCGAGCAGGTGTTCGGCGAGCCGGTCTATATGCATCAGTTCAAGATCAACGCGAAATCGGCCTTTACCGGCGACGTCTGGCAGTGGCACCAGGATTACGGCACCTGGAAGCGCGACGATGGCATGCCGGAGCCGCGCGCAATGAACATCGCGATCTTCCTCGACGAGGTGATGCCGATCAACGGTCCGCTGATGCTGGTGCCGCGCAGCCAGAATGCCGGCGATCTCGAAGCCTCGCACGACCTTGCCACCACGTCCTATCCGCTGTGGACGCTGGACGAGGACACGGTGACGCGGCTCGTCAAGCAGGGCGGCATCGTGGCGCCGACCGGCAAGCCCGGCGGCATGCTGATGTTCCACGGCAATCTCGTGCACGGCTCGGCCGGCAACATCACGCCCTATCCGCGCAAGATCGTGTACCTGACGCTGAACGCGGTCTCGAACTACATCCGAAACCCGACGCGGCCGGAGTATATCGCGCATCGCGACTTCGCGCCGATCAAGAGGGTGGACGACGACGCACTGGTGCGGCTTGCACGTGCACCGCGGCAGGCGGCGGAGTAAGAGACTCTCGTGCCCCGGACGCAGCGCAGCGTCTCTTCGACGATGCGCTGCTGAGCCGGGGCCCACGCCGCGCGTAACTCCCTTACACTGGGTCCCGGCTCTGCGGCGTATCACTGGCGTGCTGCACCGCGTCCGGGACACGATACTTATCGGATATCCCCATGAACCTCTTCCGCCTCCTCCAAGCCCGCGCGTCCGCCGGCAAACCCGTCCGTGTCGCGCTGATCGGCGCCGGCAAATTCGGCTCGATGTTCCTCGCGCAGGTGCCGCACACGCCGGGGCTGGAAGTGCCCATCATCGTCGACATCGACCGCGACCGCGCGCGCGAGGCCTGCCGTACGGTCGGCTGGGACGATGCGCGCATCGCCGCGACCGTGTTCACCGATGACGGCGCGCGCGCGATTGCCGGCGGCGCAATGGATGTGGTGGTGGAAGCGACCGGCAATCCCGCGGTCGGCATCCGCCACGCGCGCGCCGCGATCGCGGCGGGCAAGCATGTCGTGATGGTCAATGTCGAGGCCGACGTGCTGGCGGGCCCCCTGCTCGCCGAAGAGGCGCGCAAGGCGGGTGTGGTCTATTCGCTCGCCTATGGCGACCAGCCGGCGCTGACGGCGGAGATGGTCGACTGGGCCCGTGCCACAGGCTTTCGTGTCGTCGCTGCCGGCAAAGGCACAAAGTATCTGCCGGCCTATCACGACGTGACGCCCGACGGCGTCTGGCAGCACTACGGCCTGACCGCCGGCGAAGCGCAGTCTGCCGGCATGAATCCGCAGATGTTCAACTCCTTCCTCGACGGCACCAAATCGGCGATCGAGATGGCCGCGATTGCCAATGCCTGCAGCCTCGACGTTCCCGCGAGCGGGCTGCTGTTTCCGCCCTGCGGTGTCGACGACCTGCCGCATGTGATGCGGCCGCGCGACAAGGGCGGCGTGCTGGAACGATCCGGCGTGGTGGAGGTGGTCTCCTCGCTCGAGCGCGACGGCCGCCCGGTGTTTCGCGACCTGCGCTGGGGCGTGTACGTCGTGCTGGAGGCACCGAACGACTACGCCGCGGATTGCTTCAAGCAATACGGCCTCAAGACCGACGCCAGCGGACGCTTCGCCGCGATGTACAAGCCGTACCACCTGATCGGGCTCGAGCTGAACATCTCGGTGCTATCGGCCGCGCTACGGGGTGAGCCGACCGGACAGCCCTATGGCTTCCGCGGCGACGTCGCCGCCGTGGCAAAGCGAAACTTGCGCGCCGGCGAGATGCTGGACGGCGAAGGCGGCTACACGGTGTGGGGCAAGCTGGTGCCGGCGGCCGCGAGCCTGAAGGCGAGCGCCCTGCCGATTGGTCTGGCGCATCGCCTCAAGCTCAAGCACGACGTCGCCCATGGCGAGATCGTGCGCTGGAGCGACGTCGAATTCGACGCCAACAACGAGACGATCAAGACGCGCAAGGCGATGGAAGGTGCGTTCGTGAAGGAGGGTTAGGGCGTGTACTCATAAATCTATCGTTTCAGCTTCGGACGCGGCGAGATCCGTTTGCGCTCCTGAGCGGACATGCGAGGCGCGCTTGGTCATGTCCGCTTAGGGGCGCAGAACCGGAAGTCGCGCGCCTCGCGCAATTGGGTTAGTTTGCATGATGATTACCATAGCCTCACAATCAGGATCACAAGGCCCGTAACCCAACTGTGATGCAGGCATTTAAGGCGGCGCGCATTCGCGCTCTTTCCAAATCCCAGACAAACCTCGGTCAGTGCGGCTGACGCGTTTCAACTTAGCGGCAACGACCGTAAGAGCCCGTTTGGTGCTGCGGTCTGATCCGTCGTAGAATATCGGTGGGTTGGTGGGCCATGGTGCGGGCCATGGTGCAAGAGCGGGTCCGAGTCGAGCGTAGATTATCGGCGATCTTGGCCGCCGACGTGGCTGGCTATTCTCGGCTCATGCACAATGACGAAGAGGCGACCCACGCCAAGCTGACGGCACTCCTCGCCGGAGGTGTCGAGCCCGCGATTGCGCAGCACGGCGGCCGCATCGTTAAGAACACCGGCGACGGGTTTTTGGCGGAGTTTCCAAGTGCGGTCGAAGCGGTGCGGGCTGCCATGCAGTTCCAGTCCCGCATCAACGAACTTACCAGCGACGATGCGGAAGACAGGCGCATTCTCTTCCGTGTGGGGCTCAATATTGGCGACATCATCGTCGAAGCCCATGATATCTTTGGAGACGGCGTCAACATCGCGGCGCGGCTCGAGAGCATCGCCGAACCCGGGGGCATCTGTATCTCTCAGACTGTCTTCAATCACGCGCGCGACAAGGTGCCTTTCGACGTCGAGGAAGCGGGCGAGCAAACTCTGAAGAACATCGCCCGGCCTGTCCACGTTTACCGCATCATCATCGACGCCGGCCCGCGGACTGCGACGCCTAAACGCGAGGTTCCGGCGCTTGCGTTGCCTGACAAACCGTCTGTCGCCGTGCTGCCGCTGACCAATATGAGCGGCGACCCCGAGCAGGAATTCGTCTCCGACGGTATAGCCGAAGATGTGATCACGGCGCTATCGCGCTATCCCTCGTTGTTCGTCATCGCGCGGAACTCGTCGTTCACTTACAAAGGGCGAGCGGTTGATGTGAGACAGGTCGGGCGCGAGCTCGGCGTCCGCTACGTGCTCGAAGGTAGCGTGCGCAAGGCCGGCAGCCGGATCCGCGTGACCGCGCAGCTCATAGAGGCGGCGACCAGCAATCATGTGTGGGCCGAGCGCTACGACCGCGATCTTGCGGATGTTTTCGCCGTGCAGGATGAGCTTACCGAAGCGCTGACGACTGCGCTCGCCCCCGCCATTGCAGACGCCGAGCTCCGACGCGCCATGCGCAGGCCACCGGGGAGCCTTGATGCCTGGGCAGCCTATCAGCGCGGCCTGTGGCATCTCAGCAAAGCGACCGCAGACGACGATGAGACCGCAGAGAAATTCTTCAGAGAGGCGATCGATCTCGACCCGACCTTCGGCGGCAGCTACAGCGCGCTCGCTCTGTACCAGCTGCAAGCGGCCGCGCTCTACCAGAAGATAGGCCTGCGAGACGCGCAACGCTCGGCGGAGGCCTTGGCCCGCCGGGCGGTCGCGCTCGATGGTGCCGATGCGGAAGCCCGTTCGTGCCTTGGCTGGGCCTTGCAAGCACGCGGCGAGGCTGACGATGCGTTGGCGGAGATCGAGCGAGCTCTCTCCATGAGTCCAAATCTGGCGATCGCGCATGGCCATCGAGGCGCAACGCTGATCTTTGCCGGACGGCCCAAGGAGGGGGTCACTGCTCTCAACGCGTGTATCAGGCTCGATCCCCGCGACCCCTATCTGGCAGTCCGCTTGCTGCACAGTGCGTGCGGTTTGTATTTCTGTGGCGAATATGAGGCTTCGATCGAGGCCGCAAAACGTCTGATCCGGTCGTATCCCGATTTTCCGATGATCTACCGCTGGTCCGCGGCGGCGCTGGGCCAGCTTGGCCGCACAGCGGAAGCGAAGGAAGAGCTGGAAAAGGCTGTCTCGCGCGCACCGGGGGCATTCGAGATGTATGTCCGCAACAGAGCTCCGTGGTTTCGTCCAGAAGACCACGCGCATCTCGTCGACGGTCTGCGTAAGGCCGGGTGGAGGGGGTGAGGCTGCATTGAACGTCGGGCCATCCGTTCTGCTTTGCATCCGGTCAAAGAGAGGGCACCGCAATTCTTAGAGCCCAGGTGGCCTTCAGATTGATTACCATCTCCACCTTGGTGACTTGGACGATCGGGAGGCGCCCGGCATTTCGAGAATCTTGGCGAGATAAGCGCCAGCCTGAGTATGCGATTCAATGATGCTTACCGAAGAGAGATCGCGCCCGCGTGAACAGCACCCCGGGGCCAGCCAAGGAAGTGCGCTCGGGCTGACTGACTCATGCCGAGACTGAACTGGCACAGAGCCCGCCCTTTTGGTGCTATACTTGCTTGCGCCTTACATAGGAGGGCATCCCATGAGAAACAGCAAAGCCGTTGCTGCGCTGGTTGGGTTGGGTTTTGCCTTGCCCGTGGTTGCACTGGCGCAGGACCAGCCCATTGAGGAGCAGCTCATCAATGCAATGAACCAGGTGTTCGGGGTACATCCCGGATTCCGGGCTAATCATGCCAAAGGCCTTGTGGTCGAAGGCAGTTTCAAGGCATCCCCGGAAGCAACAGGGCTAAGCCGTGCGGCCCTATTCAGCGGCGCTACGATCGCTGTGACGGTACGCTTCTCAGACTCGACGGGGGGTGCCAAACCTACCGGATGGGGCCGAAAATGCCAATCCGCACGGCATGGCGGTGAAGTTCCATCTGCCAGACGGCAGTGACACCGACATTGTGATCAATTCCCTCAAGTTCTTCCCTGTGTCTACAGGCGAAGAGTTTCGCGACC
The DNA here is from genome assembly GCF_001908185.1 of Bradyrhizobium sp. AS23.2. Lineage (GTDB taxonomy): Bacteria > Pseudomonadota > Alphaproteobacteria > Rhizobiales > Xanthobacteraceae > Bradyrhizobium. Next base: position 6,060 of record NZ_LGHM01000159.1, on the reverse strand, counting down.
TGCTAATGGCACTGGCGGACAGCCCGCCCAATGCTACCAAGCCGACGAAATTCGAACAGTTCGCGGCGAGCCATCCCTCGGTTCCTGCCGCCTTCAGCACTGTAGCAACGCCAGACAGCTTCGCCGACGAAGAATACTTCGGCATTGACGCCTTCGTTTTGGTCAACAAAGCGGGTGAGAGGCAGGCAGTCCGGTATCAGATGCTGCCTGAGAACATTGTTCATCTGGATAAATCCGACGCGGCGAAACGGGCACCGGACTTCCTGATGGAAGAGTTGCCAGAACGTCTGAAGCGGGGACCGGTGACGTTTCACTTCAACGCACAACTCGCTGCGGCGGACGATTCCACGAAAGATCCGACAAAACCCTGGCCCGAAGATCGTAAGGTCGTAGAGCTTGGAGTGCTGACGATCGATAGGGCAGCGGAGAACAGTGTCGAGGTCCAGAAAAGATTGCTGTTTCTACCGGGTCAGCTCACCGATGGAATCGAGCGGTCCGATGATCCGCTGATCGACATCCGCGACGCTGCATATGCTGTTTCGTTCTCGCGGCGCAATCCCTGATCATCGGGGGTATGCCGCGGTCAGAACCGTGGAAATAACATTGTCACGTTCGCGTTCGAGGTACCCGTTTTGGGTCCGTGCTCGCCATTGCCGGATCTTTCATCAAGAACCTGAGCAAGCCAATCGACTGCTGAGGGTCAAAAGGCGAAATTCCCGTGCCTTTCGCGCATTTCCGCTTTTTCCCGAGAAAGCAGACATCGATTCTTTATGAGTACATGCCCCAGTTGCTGAATGATCGGACCGCGAACTCGGCGCCCCTCTTCCGCTTGCGGGAGGGAGCACGCCACCGTTGTAGCAACGGTTTCTAGGGAAGCAGCCGTTCCTGCTTCGCCTGCCTGAACCACTTCCGGAACATGTCCTCGGTGTCCATCATCTCGGTGAAGCCGGCGCGGTTGATCTTCACCGTCGAGACGATCGAGGGCGGACCGGGTTCGGCGTGGCTGTAGCGCATGCTGTAATCGGCGTATTGGAACGAGAGGCCGACGAATTCGGCCAGACCCGGCGACACGAGACCGTGCTTGCGCCGTAGCGCGTTCCACGGATCGACCCAGTTTGGAAACTCCTTCGCGAGCGACAGCGGCACCGGCTTGCCGGGCTTCATCCCAAGCGCGTCAGCCACCGCCGGCCAGATGTTTTCCCAGGTGAAGACATCGCCATTGGTGACGTTGAAGGCTTCGTTCTGTGCCGCTTTTGCTTCGCCCGACCAGGCGATCGCGCGCGCCAGCAGATCGACATCGACCGCCTGCGACACGCGCGCGGCACCGCCGGGATAGTCGAGCGGCCTGCCCTGCTCCCGCAGCATCGCGGCGTAGACGCCGAGCGGCGGAATCAGATCCATCGCGCCGCCCATGGCGAGGCCCACGATCAGCACCGGCCGCAAGATGCTCCAATGCCAGGCCTTGCCGGTCTGGAGCTCGCGCAGGAAATTTTCCTGGGCCCAGTAGAAATTGGGCTGCTCGTACATTTCGGAGCGGCCTTCGCGCGCCGGCACCGTGAGGGGACGCACATGGACGCCGTAGGCCTTGGTGCCTTGCAACAGAGCGACATGCCTAAGGTCCGGCGCGACCGGCTCGAGCGCGCTCATCAGGTTGCGCAGCATCAGGTCATTGGTCTTGATCTGCTGCTGGTCGCGCCAGCCATCGACGAGCTGCGGCGCCTCATAGAGCGCGGCGTAGATCAGGTGGGTGGCGCCCTGCAGCTCGGCTGCGGCACGGCGGCAATCGGCTTCGCTGGTCAGATCGATCGCGACGTGACGCGCACCGTAGAGGTCGCGCGGCTTGCGTCGCGACAGCGCAACAACCTCGCAGGGGGCGGATGTGCCGAAGTGTCGCAACGCGGCGTTGCCGACGAGACCGGTCGCTCCGGCGACCACCACCTTCTTGCTTGCCATGCTCGATCTCCCATTTTTTTTTTGCCCAATCAGGTAGCAGATCGCGGATGCCCCCGACTTGCGTCTGGCCAGCGTTCGCACTTGCGAGGAAGGCATGAGGCTTGATTATCGCAAAGCGCCCGGTCATCCTCATCGCGGGAACCGCAATGATCGGAATTCCAACAAAAAGAGCCCATCAGGGCCGTTCGGAAACGTCCAACAAGCCTCAACAGAACAACGTCGAGCCTCGGCGAAGAATAGACGACACCAAGATCGTTCCCTGGTCGAAGCATCGGCACAACGGAGGGATACGCATGAAACGTCGTGATTTCCTGAAGGTGACGGGCGTCAGCCTGGCCGCGAGCACAGCAGTGGCTGCGCCCGCGATCGCGCAGTCGTCACCCGAGGTCAGATGGCGGTACGCCACGAGCTGGCCGAAGGCGCTCGATACGCTCTATGGCGGCTGCGAATATTTCTGCAAGCAGGTCGCCGACATCACCGACAACAAATTCCAGATCCAGCCCTTTGCAGCGGGTGAAATCGTCCCGGGCCTGCAGGTGCTCGACGCCGTGTCGAACGGCACAGTCGAGATCGGCAACACCGCGCTCTACTATTATTGGGGCAAGAACCCCGCCTTCACGTTCGCAACCGCACTGCCGTTCGGGTTGAACACGCGCCAGCAGATCTCCTGGCTGCTGTGGGGCGGCGGGCAGGATCTCGTCAACGACCTGTTGAAGGAGCACAACGTCTACGGCATCCCGACCGGATCCACCGGCGCCCAGATGGGCGGCTGGTTCAGGAAGGAGATCAAGACCACCGAAGACCTGAAGGGCCTGAAGATGCGGATCGGCGGCTTTGCCGGCACGATCCTCGCCAAGCTCGGCTGCGTGCCGCAGCAGCTCGCGGGCGGAGACATCTATCCGGCGCTGGAAAAGGGCACCATCGATGCGGCGGAGTGGGTCGGTCCCTACGACGACGAGAAACTCGGCTTCGCCAAGGTGGCGAAGTACTATTACTATCCCGGCTGGTGGGAAGGCACGAGCCAGGGCCACAACATCATGAACATGGAGAAGTGGAACGCGCTGCCCAAGCACTACCAGGCGGCGATCGATGCGGCGTCACGCGACACCTTCACCTGGATCACCGGCAAATACGATGCGGTGAACGCCCCGGCGCTGAAGCGGCTGATCGTGAACGGCGCGATCCTCAAGGGCTTTCCGCAGGAAGTGCTCGAGGCCTGCTACAACGCCGCCAACGAGATCTATGCCGATCTCTCCAAGACCAATCCGCATTTCGGCAAGATGTATGCGAGCATGATGGCTTACAAAAATGACTCGTTGCCTTGGACGCAGGTGGCGGAGCTGAGTTACGACAGCTTCATGGCCCGGATGCGGACGAAGACGTGAGGCGCTGAACGGCGACGAAGGGCGGAAACGACGAAGCCCCGGAGATGTCTCCGGGGCTTTTTGCGTGAAGGGCAGCGCGGTCAGGCGCGGGCTCGCGCCACTCCAAAGGTGTCATCGCCCGGCTTGACCGGGCGATCCAGTATTCCAGAGGCCGACGTGGAGAGCACGCTTTCACCACATCCGCCGCTGCGTACTGGATGCCCCGGTCAAGCCGGGGCATGACAGCGGTGGGTTTGGCTCTCGTTTTCAGGCCGGGCCTTCGCAGATGCGAGTGGCCTGACAACGCTTGATTATCGCAAGGTGACCGGTCATCCTGATTACCGGGACCGCAACGCTCGGGATCCACAAAGAGCCCTGAAGGGCCTTCGGACACATTCACATCGTCACAACACCAACGTCACAACACCAACGTCGGTTATCGGCGAAGCAAAGACGACACGAAGATCGTTCCCTTGTCGAGGAATCGGCGCAACGGAGGGATACGCATGAAACGTCGTGATTTTCTGAAAGTGACAGGCGCCGGTCTGGCGGCGAGCACAGCAGTGGCTGCGCCGGCCATTGCGCAGTCGGCGCCGGAAGTGAGATGGCGGCTCGCCGCGAGCTGGCCGAAGGCGCTCGATACGCTTTACGGCGGCTGCGAATATTTCTGCAAGCGCGTCGCCGAAGCCACCGACAACAAATTCCAGATTCAGCCGTTCGCGGCCGGCGAGATCGTCCCGGGCCTGCAGGTGCTCGATGCCGTGTCGAACGGCACCGTCGAGATGGGCAACACGGCGCTGTATTATTATTGGGGCAAGAACCCCGCCTTCACGTTTGGCACGTCGCTGCCGTTTGGACTGAACACGCGGGCACATATTTCCTGGCTGCTGTTCGGAGGCGGCACGGAAATGATCAACGACCTTCTGAAGGAATACAACGCGATCGGCATCCCGACCGGCTCGACCGGCGCGCAGATGGGCGGCTGGTTCCGGAAGGAGATCAAGTCGATGGAGGATTTCAGGGGATTGAAGTTCCGCGTCGGCGGCTTCGCCGGCACGATCATCGCCAAGGTCGGCGGCGTGCCGCAGCAAATCGCGGGCGGCGACATCTATCCAGCGCTGGAGAAGGGCACGATCGATGCGGCCGAATGGGTCGGACCGTATGACGACGAGAAGCTCGGCTTCGTGAAGGTCGCAAAATACTACTACTATCCGGGCTGGTGGGAAGGCACGGGCCAAGGCCACAACATCATGAATCTCGACAAGTGGAACGCGCTACCGAAGCACTATCAGGCGGTGATCGAGATGGCTTCGCGCGATACGTTCACATGGGTCACCGGCAAATACGACTACGTCAACCCGCCGGCGCTGAAGCGTCTGCTGGTGGCCGGCGCAATCCTGAAGCCGTTCCCGCAGGAAGTGCTCGAGGCCTGCTACCACGCCGCGAACGAGATCTACGCGGATCTCAACAAGACCAATCCACACTTCAACAAGCTGTACACGAGCCTGTCCGCTTTCCGGAATGAATCGCTCGCCTGGATGCAGGTCGCTGAGCTCAGCTACGACAGCTTCATGATGCGGATGCGCACGCGGACGTGAGCTGACGACGGATCAGCTGGCCTGAAAACGACGAAAGCCCCGGAGATGGCTCCGGGGCTTTTGCGTTAACGACGGCAGGATTACGACAGCGCGATTGGGCAAGAGGCCGCGCCATTCCAATGGTGTCATCGCCCGCGAAGGCGGGCGATCCAGTATTCCAGAGCCCCATATTGAAGAGCTCGCTCTCACCAAATCCGCCGCGGCGTACTGGATGCCCCGGTCAAGCCGAGGCATGACAGCGGGGTTCAGTTCTGATCGTCGCCGAGCGCCGCGACCAGCTTGTCGTAGTACTTGCCGACGAGATCGATGTTGCCCTTGTTCTCGACCTGGGGCGCCGGGATCTTCAGCGCTTCGTTGAGCTCGTCGAGCGCTTCCTTCTTGTCCTTGGCAGGCATTTTCTTGTCGGCCTGGACCTGCGCGATCTGCGCCTTGATCACCGATTCGGTGCCGACATATTTCTTGGTCGCGGGATCGAACCCGCCGAGCACCAGGCTGACGTTGTCGACGACGTTGGCGTACTCGTCATAGCTGGCGAAGCCGTGCTTCTTGGCGACGGCGTCCAGCTGCGCGATCACCTTCTGATCGGGCGCGGTGTTCTCCGGAAGCTTCTCGGTGATCACATCCATGTCCTTTTGCGCGGCGAGCACGCCGTCGAGTTGCTTGTCGGTCAGCGCGATCTGCTTGAGTGTGGGTGCTTGCACGGGCGCGGTCTGCTGAGCCGGCGCAGCCTGCTTGGCTTGCGCGAACGCGGTGCCGGAGGAGGCAAGCGATGCTGCGGACAGAAGGCACGCGACGCCGAACGCGGTGAGGGCGGGACGAAGCAACGCAGGCATGGAAGTCTCCTCGGATATTTTGATTGCCGGGTTTCAAGGACGGAACCCGATTACCGGCGTCGACGTGAATGGCCCGTGAACTCGCGCCTGATCATCTTCAACCGAACGAGAGCGCGGGAAATCGGATGCGACCACGAGCCCGGCGGCTCGCTCGCTTCTCATGCTGAACGCGTATCGTGACGGAAAGATGCAGGCGGCGCGGCATTCATGCGTATAAACGAAAACGCCGCCTCCGTTACCGGAGGCGGCGTTTTGGATTCGAACATCGCAAGAGGAGGAAACCTTGTCCTTGGCAGGCCTGGCAGCGACCTA
>NZ_LGHM01000158.1 GCF_001908185.1 Bradyrhizobium sp. AS23.2 | reverse complement strand
CGATCTCGCGCCGGTCAAGCCGCCGCCGGCCGCGACCGATGCCGGTCCCCGCTTCGACGTCGCGCGCATCGACGATCATGGCGAGGCGGCGGTGATCGCGGGCCGGGCCACGCCGGGTGCCAAGGTCGAGCTGCTGCGCGACGGCAAGCCGCTTCATTCGGTGGTGGCCGACGCGTCGGGCCAGTTCGTGATGACCCCGCCGCAGCTTCCCGCAGGTTCCTATGAGCTGGCTCTGCGGGCGAGCTCGCCTGATGGCACCGTCACGCAGTCCGTCCGCACCATGCCGGTGATCATCGCCGAAGCAACGCCGCCGTCCGCGCGTCAGGAGACGAAGCAGGCCGAGAAGCCGGGCGACAAGTCGGATGCCGTGGCATCCTTGCCGTCAGCGGCGTCGCACCTGGCCTCAGCACCGGACAGGCCTGCGGTTCGGCCCAGAATGATGGCCGCGCCGAAGCCGAGAGTCGCATCGGCGTCGCCTGCGGACGTCTTCAATGGTGCACCGGCGGAGCCAGGCCATAGCCGCGTGATCTCGCGCGGCGACAGCCTGTGGGCTCTCAGCCGGCTCGCTTACGGTGATGGCTCCCGCTACTCGGTGATCTACAACGCCAACCGCGGCAAGATCCACAATCCCAACCTGATCTATCCCGGCCAGACCTTTGTGCTGCCGCAGAAGGCGCAGTGAGCGGCGGTCCTTCGCCGGTGAGGGCTTCTCGCCGCAAAGACACATAGACAGTCGGGATTCCCTCTGCCCGCGACGCTTTGTCCGCCGCCGCCCCGGAACCTTTGGTTCCGCTCCGAGTCATCTCCATGCGACGCAGTGCGCTTGGCGCTGGAGGAGGGCCAAGAGGTGGTCAGCTCGGTGGTCAGATCAGCGGTCATGTCGGGATCACGCACGAGACTGGCGCTAATAGGCGCGGCCCTCGTTATTCTGGCAGTGCTGCTGCCGAACACAGCGGAAGCGCAGTTCGGATTGGGCGGTGGGCCGCTTGGCGTTGCACGGTTCGCCGTCGGCCACGTGCTCGGCCTGTCGCGAATGCCGCATGCTCGCATGGCGGTGCGGGGCGGCCGATACCACTCCGCCGCGTTGAGATCGCAGGATCCTCGCGGCGCCGAGCGTGGCCTGCCTTCCAATCCCTACATCCTGCGTGCGGCCCTCACGGCGCAGGCCGCGCTGTCGGGCTGGCATGGCGGCCGCCGCCCGCAGGGCTGGTGGCGCCACCCCCGACGGCAGCTACGGTTGGGCCGGCCCGATGTTCTGGCCGTTCGCGCATGACGACCTCACCACCGCCGTCATCTTCGGCGATACGACCAGTCTCTCGCTCTATGGCTATGGCGACATCTATGCCGCGATCTTCGCACCCTATGCGGCGACCGAGCTTGCCGCCTACACCACGCCGCAAGGCAGGCGCGGACGAAGAGTCCCGACCGTGGAAGCCCTCTGCGATGCCAGCGACACCGGAGGCTTGCCTGTCGACCGCATCGCCGCGGCCGTGCAGCCGAATGAATTGCAGCGCGCGGAGCTTGACGAGCTCGCAACCGCCTGGGTCGCGGCGCGCGATATCATTCGTGCTTCCTGCCCGACAGAGGTCCCCGCGAGCGCGTCAGAACGCCTGGGTCTGATGCAGACGCGCCTGGAAGCGATGATCAAGGCAACGGACGCGATCGCGCCGCCGCTCGCGAAATTTGTCGATCTCCTCGATGACGGTCAGAAGGCAAAGCTCGAAGCACTGGCCAACGAGCGTCGAGCCGCGCTTGCAGCGGGCCAGCACAAGGATGCGCAGGCGGCGGCAGCCTGCCAGGCGGACTATGATCCCCGCTACGATTTGCAGGCGCAGCGCCAATATCAGCAGCTCGTGCAGCAGCAATGGCCTGCCGATGACATCGCCGCCACGCTCCGGCTCGACGACACCGGCCGCGCCCGCCTCGACGTGCTCCAGGACACCACGCTCCGCACCATGGAGACGCTGAGCGCCTGCCCCACAAAGGCGGTCGCGACACCGCAGGCTCGCCTCGCCGCCGTGAAGACGCGGCTCGAGACGATGCTGCAAGCCGTGAAAGGCGTCGGCGATGCGCTCGATGATTTCGAGGCCGATTTGACCGACGCGCAGAAGGCGGCGTTCGAGGCGATCGGGCCGAAGCGGGGGGGCGTGAGTCCGTCAAGTTCAAACGGCGCGGCTTCTGCTGCCTCCCGCCTTGTCGGGACGACCGTGATCAGCCGAGGGCAAACACATCAGAGCGTGATGAGGTTCGGGGCAATCGCCCGATGATGCCATTCTGCCGGTGTTTTGCCCGACGTGTCAAAGGGCTTCGTCACTTCCGACCTCGTCGCTCGCGTAAGCCATTGATCCGTCAGCCCCCGGCTACTGTGCATGGGGTTGTTTTCGACATTTTTGTTGGCGCCTACATCCGCCGCCGCGCCGCCGACGCATCCACCACGTTCTCCACTTCCTCGCGCCAGCCAAGGATCTCCATCGCAAGCACCGGGTGATTAAAACCCTTGAGCTGGAGATCGTCGAGCGCGCGGGCTTCGACCCAGGGTTCGACCATGCCGTAAACGCGGCGGCTGACCACGATCTGGCCGGCCTTGGCTTCGTCGCAGAGGCGCGAGGCGAGATTGGTGACGCTGCCGATCGCGGCGTATTCCAGCCGTTGCTCGAAACCGATCTGGCCGAGCGTGGCGTAGCCCATGGCGACGCCGAGGCCGAAGCCGAGCGAGTGGCCGCGGTTCTTCCATTTCTCTGTCAGCTTGCCGATCGCATCGCGCATCTCGACCGCCATCTTCACCGCACGCTGCGTGTGGTCGGCGAACTGGATTGGCGCGTTGAACAGGATCATCACGCCGTCGCCGGCAAAGCGGTCGAGCGTGCCCTCGTAGCGATGGATCAGCTCGCCGAGCGTGGCGTGATATTCGCGCAGCACGTTCATCGCCTCTTCCGGCTCGGTCGCTTCTGTGAAGGAGGTGAAGCCGCGCAAATCGCAGAACACGACGGTGACCTCGCGGCGATGGCTGTCGAGCAGCGCGTCGTGGCCGTCGGACGAAGCGATGAGCTGCGCGACCTGCGGCGCGAGGAAGCGTTCGAGCCGCTTGATGCGGCCGATCTCCCCTAACTGCTTCTCGACGCGCTCTTCCAGCGAGCGGTTCCAGTTGCGAAGCTGCTCTGTCTGCTCCTGGAGCTTTGCCGCCTGCTGCTGCACGGTCTCGTGCGCAGCGGCGAGCTCGCGGCCCTTGTGGTCGACCTCGGTGAACAGCCGCGCATTGCGCATCGCCAGCACGGCCTGGTTGGCAAAGGTGCGCATCAGGCCAATGATGCTGCCCGCGAACTCGCCGCTGGCACGGCGCAGCACCACCAGTGAGCCGAGCGTGCCCTGCTGATCGACCAGCGGCACCACCAGCACCGAGTGGAAGCCGGCATCGATTGCGACGTCGCGCAGCGGCTGCTCGGCGGCCTGGTCGAGATCGGCCATGGCGATCGGCTCGCAGCTCGCCGCGGCATCGCTGAGGATGTTCTGGCCTTCCTCGATCGTGACGTGGGCGCCTTCGGCCGATTTGTCGATGCCGTTCGATTCGACCAGGTTGAAGCGGCGCGTTTCGGCGTCATAGCCGTAGATCAGCACCGCATCGGCATGGGTGATCTCGATCGCGCGGGCGGCGATCGTCGGCAGCACGGCGTTGAGATCAAGCGAGGAGGCAACGGCGCGGCCGACTTCTTCCAGCACCTTCAGCTCGTTGATCGACTGTGCGAGATCGCGGGTGCGCTCCTCGACCTTGGTTTCGAGGTTTGAATAGGTCTCCTGGATCTGGCCGGCCATGCTGTTGAACTGACTGGCAAGATCTTCCAGCTCGTCGGATGTGTGGACGTCGATGCGGTGGCTGAAATCGCCTTCGCCAAGCTTGTGCGCGCCGTCGCGCAGCGCCGTGATCGGAATGATCATGCGGCGGGCGAGCAGCGTGCCGGCGAGGATCGCGACCATCAGGCCCATGCCGATCAGGAGCGCGATGCGCACGAGCTGGTCGCGGATCGGCGTCAAGGCCTGCGTGGTCGGCTGCTCGAACATCACGCTCCAGCCGAGCTTCGGCACGGTGCTCGCGGCGGTCAGCACCGAATGGCCGTTGAAGTCGGTGCCCGACGTGTCGGGCGCGCGGCCGGGCGCGATCGCGGCAGCCACTTGCGGCAGCTTCGACAGGTCCTTGCCGACATCGGGCCCTTTCGACGACGTCGCCAGCACGCGGCCGCGCGGATCGACCACATAGGCAAAGGCCGCCTTGCCTACTTGCGCGTCGGACAGGAAGTCGGAGAGGAAGCTGAGATCGATCTCGGCGACCGTGACGCCGGCGTTGAAGCCGGAATGCGCCACCGAGATCGACATCAACGGCGTCTGGTCGGAGAACCAGGCCGGCGCGTAACTGACGCCGCGGGCGACGGTGTCGGTGAAGCGCATGTCGCGGGAGAGGTCGGCATTGCTGCCGGTCGTGGTCGACTGGCGCGAGACGCGCAGCACCTCGCGGCCCTCGCCGTTGAGCTGGAACAGCTGGTTGACGACCGAGACCTGGTGCAGGAGCTGGGCGTAGTCGGCGCGGCGCTTCTCGAGCGTGTCCTGGCTCGCCCGCGTCACCCAGCTGATCTGGCGCTCGAGCTCCGAGACCGACTGCTCGATCCGCCGGGCGGCGGCCTGCGCCTTGTCCTCCAGCCCGTCGGTCAGCGACGTCTTGGTGGCGCGGTAGGAGATCCAGGTCTCCATCGCGCCGTTGACGGCGAGGACGAACACGACGAGGCCGACGAGGGAGACGACATATTTGGCGAACAGGCCCTCGCGCAGAAACCGTGTCTTGTCGTTCGCTCCTGCCATCCGGATCCTCTCGCGCCGCCATCGACGCCGGCGCTACGGGCCGCACGGGCCCTGCGAGCCTTCTACCATAATTTGGGCCAAGGGACCGGCCGAGCCACCGGTGTGGTTACCCGTTGCGGACGCCAGGGCAGGGGGAAGGGCGGTGAATTGTCGCAGCCTCATCGTTCGGAGGACGCTGCGGATGGCTGGCTCATGTAAGGGGCTGACGTGGAGTCCCGCGCATTGGTCCGCCAATTACCGATTAAAGAGCTGCCGCAGCACGTCGTTCATCGGCTGACTGTCCTGCTGTGCCGCCGGAGGATCCTCCGGGGGCGCGGGCGAGGCTTGCGGTGCGGGCGTGGACGGTGTTGCCGGCAGGCTGCGGCTCCGGCTGGTGCCACTGCCGGCTCCCGCGCCGCTGGAGAGCCCTTGCTGGATCAGATGGCCGATCGCCTCGCCCAGCTGTCCGCCGAGCAGATTGTTCTGCCCCGATGGCTGCGATTGCGGATTGGCATTGCCGGCCGCGTTGCCGCCGTCCGGCGCGGTGGCGCCTCCAAGCCCAAGGTTGCCGCCAAGGCTGCCCAGGATATTGCCGAGCCCGGCGCCATCAGGCCCGAACAGGCCCTTGCCCATCTCGCGCAGCTTGGCATAGGCGGCGTCCGGATTGTCCAGCATGCCGGCCATATCGGGGTAGATCCGCGGCTGCGACCAGGGGCCCTGGATCATCACGGGGATGCCAAAGCCGACCGGCTCGGAAGTGCGGCCTTGGCCTTCGGTCGTCATCACCAGCTTCGGCTCGACGCGAAAGCCCATCATCTTGGTGTCGAGCGCGATCGTGCCCGCGCCGGTCACGCGCACCAGAGGTCCGATCAAATTGAGATCGGCCGTCACCGCCTGACCCTTGTCGATTCGGAAGGAGGCGGAGAGCTGCGACAGGTCCGTGCTCTGTTCCTTGCTGTCCTGCCAGCCGGACAGCGTGCCCGATGTCAGCGAGCGGATCATCTGCGCGACGTTGATGCCGCGGATGGCGCCGTCCTGGAAATTGACGAAAGCGGTGCCTTGCATGTTCGCCATCAGGGCGCGCTGGCTGTTGCCGGTGCTGCGCAGTGCGAGCTTGGCTTGCAGCTTGCCATCGATCCGGTCGAATTCGGCAAGGCTCTGGAGCAGAGGCAGCGCGCGCACGCCGACGAGGTCGGAATGCATGGCGAAGCTCGGCGCGCCGCTGGTCGCATCCAGAATCACTTCGCCCGATACCTGGCCGCCATAGGCGCCGAGATTGGCTGTGCCGGCTTTCATCACGCCGCCGGCGAGCTTCGCATCGAGTGCGAGCGGCGAGAAGCGCGCATCGCCGATCACGGCCTCGTTCGCGGAGATCCTGATCTGCGCATCGACATAGTTGAGTCCGGAGACGTCGATCGGCGCATCGCTCCAGGGCTGCCCGGACGCGCCTTCCGGTGTTTTCGCCAGCGGAATCGCGAGCCGCTGGAAGTCGAGATCGAGCTTGACCAGGGGCTTGCTTGCGATGTCGATCGAGGCCCAGCCGTTGAATGCGCCTTCACCAAGTGTGCCGTTCACGCCGTTGATCATCACGATATCGCCGTTGAGCCGCATCTCGGCGTGACCGGCGAGCTGAGACTTCAGCACGTCAGGCATGTCGATGGCGAAATCCATCGGAATCGTCGGCCGGTCGGTGGGCTGAGCCGGCGCGGTCGCCTTGATGTCGAACTTGGTCGGATGATCGCCAACGCGCGCGGTGCCGGTGATGTTGATCTTGCGGTCGCGATCAAAGACGCCGTCGGCGTTGATGGCGCTGATGCGGCCCTCGACGCGATCGCGCATGCGCGAGAATGCGACCTCGCCGTCATTGACCTTGATGCGGTCGATGGTCGCGCCCGCAGTGTCGAACGCGAGTGGCTTCGACGAGCCGCCGGCGTTCGGCAGCCGCTCACGCAGCAGGGGCTGGTAGAGCACGGGATGGGTGATGACGAGCTCGCTGATCGTCGGGCGGCCCGACCATACGCTCGCGAGCGGCATGTCGGCCTGCACGCTGCCGACTGTCAGGCGCGTGATGCCGCTGCGGTCCTTCGGGTCCTGCAGCGTGAGATCGTTCAGCGTGACGTTCAGCGTCGGCCACAGGCTGATCTTCGTGGTACCGTCGATCGACAGGCGATAGCCGGTCGCGCTCTCGACCCGCGACGCAATGGTCGAGGTCAGGAAGCCCGAGGGGACTCCCACCACGAGGAGAAGCGCGATCACGATGATGACGGCGGCCACGGCTACGCCGGCGAATTTCACTGCTCTCATGTCGACTTTCCAACGACGGACAAGCGTCGAACCCGGCCGGTCATCCGCCCGTTGCGCGTGAGCTTATCCCCGGACGGGAAGCGGCTCCAAGCGCGCAAAAATAGTCGGGGGATGCTGCAAAGTTATGTGACTTATGACACACTTCCCCGGCGCGGTTCTACGCGATTCTGATGTTGATGGTTCCAAGCGATTTGCCAAGAAAACTGGCCAAGGAAATTCACAAGGACATCGAAATGAGCAAGCAGGCCGAATTTGCGGTCATCCTGAAGATGAACGCCATGTTCGCCGATCTCGGCGCAGACGAACTCCACCGGCTGTCCAACCTTTGCCACACTCAGCATCTGGCCAACGGCGAGATGCTGTTCCAGAAGGGCGATCCGGGCGATGCCCTGTTCGGCGTGCGCCGTGGCCAGGTCCGCATCGAGACCGGCGCCTCCGACGGCAGTCGGCTGACGCTGAATTTCATGGGCCCGGGCGACCTGTTCGGCGAAGTCGCGGTGCTGGACGGCCAGAGCCGCACCGCGGACGCAACCGCGGGCGAGGACAGCGAATTGTTCGTGCTGCGGCGCGAAGATTTTCTCGGCTTCCTCGAGCGCGAGCCGAAGGTTGCGATCAAGATCATCGCGCTGCTGTGTCAGCGCATCCGCTGGCAGAGCGAGCGCATGGAAGAATCCATGCTGCAGCCGCTGCCGGTTCGCCTCGCGCGGCGGCTCTGCGCGCTCGCCGCTGATTTCGGCTCCGAGGTGCACATCTCGCAGGAGCAGCTCGGCGTCTTCGTCGGCGCCGCCCGCGAGAGCGTCAATCGCCAGCTTCAGGCCTGGCGCAAGGAAGCGATCCTGGATCTCCAACGCGGCCGCATCCTGCTGAGAAACATGACCAAGCTGACGTCGATCGCGCGGAACGAGTAGGGCGTCAGCTAGGCTGCTTCCGGCACATCGTGCAAGGTCAGCAACTCCGACCGTAAGCACGGGGCGACGGCATAGGGCGCCCATCATCGTCACTTGCCTGCGCGCGTAATCTACTCCGCCGCAGGATGCACGACGTTCTTCGGTGCGGGTGCCGCTTCGTGATGATCGGCGGTGTCGGCATCTGCGCTGTGCACGATCAGCCGCTTGCCGAAACGCCAGATCAGGGCCCCGAGATCGTCCATCACCATGAACATCGCGGGCACGAACACCAGCGACAGGATGGTCGAGAAGATCAGGCCGCCGATCACCGCGAGCGCCATCGGCGAGCGGAACTCGCCGCCGGCGCCGACCGCGAGTGCGCTCGGCATCATGCCGGCGGCCATCGCGATCGTGGTCATCACGATCGGGCGGGCGCGCTTCATGCCGGCGTCGATCATCGCCTCTTCGCGCGGCTTGCCGGCGTTGATCGCTTCGATCGCGAATTCGACCAGCATGATCGCGTTCTTGGTGACGATGCCCATCAGCATCAGGATGCCGATCCAGACCGGCGTCGTCAGCTGCTTGCCGGTGACGAGCAAGGCTGCGATCGCGCCGCCGATCGAGAGCGGCAGCGAGAACAGAATGGTGATCGGCTGCAGGAAAGTGCCGAACAGCAGCACCAGCACGGCGTAGACCATCATCAGGCCAGCCGTGATCGCGGTAGCAAAGCCGTCGGACAGTTCGTTCAGGCTTTCGGCGTCGCCGGAGGGGGAGACCCTCACACCCTTCGGCAGGCTCTTCATCACCGGCAGGTCGTAGATCTTCTTGGTGGCGTCGCCGAGTGCCGCGGAGCCGACGAGGTCGGCGGCGACGGTGGCCTGCCGCTCGCGGTCGTAGCGGTTGATGCTGGTCGGGCCTTGGTCGAGCTTGACGTCGGCGATGACCGAGAGCGGCACGCCGCCCTTCTCGCCGTGCTCGCCGAGTGGCACGCGCAGCTGTTCGAGTGTCTTCAGATTGCCGCGCGCGGCGTCCTCGAGCTGCACACGGATCGGCACGAGGCGGTCGCCGACGTCGAACTTGGCGAGCGCGGGACCGACGTCGCCGATGGTGGCGACGCGGATGGTTTGCGACAGGCTTTCGGTGGAGACGCCGAGCCGTGCGGCGAGATCGGCGCGCGGTTCGATGCGCAGTTCGGGGCGCTCCAGCGAGGTCTCCGAGATCACGTTGGAGATGGTCGGAATCCGCTTCATCTGCGTCGCAAGCTCGCTCGCGACGTTGTTGACGATATTGGCGTCGACACCAGTCACCACCAGCGAGATCGCGCGCAGGCCGTTCTCGTCGAGGAACCAGAAGCGGATGTCAGGAACGTTCTCCAGCTCCTGGCTGATCGAGAATTCGAGCTCGCGCTGGGTGATGTCGCGATCGTTCTTGGGCGTGTAGTTGATGATCAGGGAGGCGCGCCGGACTTCCTGCGTCCCCGGCGGGACGCGTCCGCCGTCGACGAAGATGCTCTTCACCTCAGGTCGCTTGCGCAGGCGCGCGACGATGTCCTCGGTGACTTTTTCGGTGTAGGCGAGCTGGGTGCCCGGCGGCAGCTCGAGGGCTAGCAGCGAGCGCGCGCTGTCCTGCGCGGGCAGGAAGCCCTGCGGCAGCAGCGTGATGCTCCAGATCGAGGCCGCGAAGATGCCGAAGCCGATCAGAACGGTGATGAAATAGTGCTTCACCGACCACCCGACGATCTTGTGATAGGTGCGCAGGATTCGGCCCGGCGGCGGCTCGGCGTGACTGCCATGTTTGAGGAAGTAGGCCGCCAGCATCGGCGTGACGAAGCGCGCGGCGAGTAGCGAGAAGAACACCTGCACCGAAACGGTGATGCCGAACTGCTTGAAGAACTGTCCGGCGATGCCCGACATGAAGCTCGCGGGCGCGAAGATCGCGATGATCGTGAGCGAGATCGCGATCACGGCAAGGCCGATCTCGTCGGCGGCTTCCAGCGCGGCACGATAGGGCGACTTGCCCATGTTCATATGCCGGACGATGTTCTCGATCTCGACGATGGCATCGTCGACGAGAATACCCGTCGACAGCGTGATGGCGAGGAAGCTGACGAGGTTGAGCGAGAAGCCGAGGATGTCCATCGCCCAGAACGCCGGGAAGATCGACAGCGGCAGCGAGATCGCGGCGATGATGGTGGCACGCAGGTCGCGCAGGAACAGCAGCACGATGACGACGGCGAGGATGGCGCCCTCGAACAGGGTCGAGATCGCCGCGTGGTAATTGCCCTTGGTGTATTCGACCGAGGTGTCGATCAGCTTGAGGTCGACGTCGGGGTAGGCGGCCTTCAGCGCGTCGATGCGCTTCTGCACGGCCTCGGCCACCTTCACGTCGCTGGCGCCCTTGGAGCGCTTGATGCCGAGCGCCACCACGGGTTCACCGTTGAAGCGGGCGAAGGTGCGGCGGTCTGCGATGGTGTCGGTCACGGTGCCGAGATCGTCGAGCCGGACCTCGCCGCCGCCGAACAGCGGGATCATGGTGCCGGCGAGGTCGCTCAGTGTCTTTGCGCCGGCCAGTGTGCGGATCGCCTGGTCGTTCTTGCCGATCTCGGCGCGGCCGCCGGCGACGTCGACATTGGTGCCGCGCAGACTCTGGCTGACATTGACGGCGGTCAGCCCCATCGCCTGCAGGCGATCGGGATCGAGCGAGACCAAAATCTCGCGCTCGACACCGCCGATGCGCTCGACCTGGGCGACGCCGCGCACGCCTTGCAGCGCGCGCTTGACCACGTCGTCGACGAAATAGGAGAGCTGTTCGGGCGTCTTGCCGGGCGAGATCGCCGCGTAGGTGACGATCGGCAGGCCGATGACGTCGACGCGCTGGATCAGGGGTTCAGTGACGTTCTGCGGCAGGTTGGAGCGCACGCGCGTCACGGCGTCCTTGACGTCGTTGAGCGCGCGGTCGGTGTTGGTCTCCAGCGCGAACTGGATGGTGGTCACCGAAAGGCCGTCGGTGATCGAGGAGGTGATGTGCCGCACGCCCTCGACGCCGGAGACCGCGTCTTCAACCGTCTTGGTGACCTGGGATTCAAGCTCGGCGGGCGCCGCACCGAACTGCGAAACCGCGACCGAGATCACGGGAATGTCGGCCGAAGGCAGCCGCGTTATCGCGAGCCTGGTGAAGGACGTCCAGCCGAGGATCAGGAGGATGATCGAAAAGACGACCGACGGCAGCGGATTCCGGATCGACCATGCCGAGATATTGAGAGCCATCAGCGTACCCGCGATCGATCGAGTTCATCGGCGAACATGGTTTTGATCTGGTCGCCGTCATGCAGTGAAGAGCCGGCGTCGGCCACGACGATTTCGCCAACGTCGAGGCCTTCCAGGATTTCCGTCGCGGTGTCGGACGACAATCCGACCCGCACCTTCCGTGTCTCGATCGTGTTGCCTTTGACGACCTGCACGGTGAGATGGTCGATCGCGGTCTTGGGAACCGCGACGCCGCAGCTTCGCTTGGCGTCGATGGAGGCGCGGGCAAACACGCCGACCTTCAGCGACGGATTGTTGGTGACGCTGATGCGGACGCGGCCGAGCTGCGTGGCGCGGTCGATTTCGGGCGAAACCAGCCGAACCCGCCCGATCAAATCGGGCGCATCGTCGCGGCTGATGCGCACCGTCGCGCCGGGGCTGAGCTTGGGCATGTGCACCGCCGGCACCTGGGCGTCGAGCTCGATCTCGCCGTTGACGGCGATACGGAACATCGGGCCGGCCTGCGGCGAGGCGGGTGCCCCGACGATGGTGCGAACTTCAGTGATGAGGCCCGGCGCAGGCGCCTTGAGCGAGATCGGGCCTTGCGGGCCCGGTCGCTGCGGCTGGCCCGGGATCTGCGGCGGCGCCGTCAGGCGCGCCAGCTCCTGGTTTTCGGTCACGGTCGCGCCTTCGGTGACGAAGACGTCGGTGACCTTGGAGCCTTCCTGGTCGGCAATGACCACGGCCTCGCGGCGCGGCACGAAGAAGCCTGTCACCCTCACGAGGTCGGAGAAGCAGGCGTTGGTCGACTTCGTCACGACGACGTGCGCCTCGCCCGGCGTGTCCTTCGCTTCGGGGCGATGCCAGTGCTCGAACACATAATAGACGACGCCGAGCGCAACGATGAACAGCACGGTTCCGGCCGGCTTGAGATATTCGGTGACCTTCATCGCCGGATCATCCTGGCCTGGCGCACGGCCATCCGAACGAGGCCTGCTGAGAGCGTTTCCCTGAAATAAAGCGGCGTCCCGCAAGGCCGCGGGACCCGCTTTGGAAGCGAGACTTTACACCACATCACGACTTGTCACTTCAAAGGATTACGTCGTGATTACTTCGATGCGGTGGTCTTGTTTTCCATGTTCACGACCTGCACGCGGCGATTGACCTCCGCCATCGGCTGGCTCGGGTCCTTGAGCTTGCTCTTGCCGTAGCCGACGGTGACGAGGTCGGTCGCCGCGATGCGGTACTTGTCGACGAGGTAGCGCTTGATCGAATCCGCACGGCGTTCCGACAGGTCCTGGTTATAGGCCTCGGTGCCGGCGGCGTCGGTGTGGCCGGCGACCACGAAGGTCGAGCCCTTCAGGTCGGGGCTGGTCAGCGCGCGGCCGAGCGCCTGCACGGAAGCCATCGACTTGGCGCTGATATTGGCGGAGTTGTAGTCGAAGGTGATTTCGAGATCGATGTTCGGCTTGTCCTTCGCCGCCGACGCGATCTCCTCGCGCTCGGTCGACGAGAGCGAGCGCGTTGCCCGGCCGCGGACGGACTGGATCAGCTTGGTTTCCGCCGCGCTCGGCGCCGGATCAGCCTGCGGGGCGATCGAGAGGCCGCGGGTCAGGGGCTTTTTCGGCGGCGGCGCCAACGCGCGGACGATCTCGTCCTCGGTGACGTTCTTGCTGTTGCTCTCGTCGGCCGCGAAAACGGGCGAGGCCGGCAGCGACAGGGCGGCGCCGATGGTGATGATGGACAGGATCGCGGTGAATCCCTTTGCAGCCAATCTCATTGACAGTCCCTCCTGCGCAGCGAGCCCGCGCGGTTCCAAAATTTTTGCAATAAGCCCCCGGAAAAGGCCGCCTGCGGCATCCGTCGATTAGTCTTCCCTAGGCCACCGAGGTTCGAGGCATCGCCTGCCTCAACTCAAAAAAATATCAACGGACTCCGTAACTTGCGAATTCCTGAACGATGTTCGGGTCCATCGCCTTGGCATTCGCGATGTCGAGCGCGCCTTCCTGCGCCGAGCCGTTGCGCTGCTTTGCGATCCCCCGTCCGTAGAGCGAGGAGGTCAGGCGCGGATTGATTTTCAGGGCCGCGTCGAAATCGGCGATGGCGTTCTTCACCGCTCCGGATTTGAGGTTCACGAGGCCACGGCTGTCCAGCGCGTCGACGAAGTTCGGCCGCAGCCGCAGCGCCTCGTTGCAATCCTTCAGCGCGCCCTGGAGGTCGCCGACCACGGTGCGGGTCCAGCAGCGGTTGTTCAGGGCCTCGACGTCCTTCGAGTTGATCCGGAGGGTGTCGTCAAAATCCTTGATGGCGAGGTTGTAGGCGCCCTTGCTGGCATAGACCTGGCCGCGCCGGTACAGCGCGTTCACGTCATCCGGATTGGCCGCGATCTTGGCGGTCAGGCCCTTGATCGTGGGGTCCTCCGCCAGGGCGGCCGCGCTCGGCCCACTATCCGTGCTCGGGGCAGTGGCTGTCTCGGCAGGTTTCACCGGTGGTGGCGCCGGGGGCAAGGCGGCCTCGACCTGCGGCTTCGGCTGCGGGGCCGGCGCGGGCGCAGGTGCTGGAGCGGGGGCAGGAGCAGGAGCAGGCGCCGCAGCGGTGTCGGCCGGCTTCGGCGGCGGAGGCGGTGATGGTGGCGCGGGCGGTGCC
>NZ_LGHM01000157.1 GCF_001908185.1 Bradyrhizobium sp. AS23.2 | reverse complement strand
TGCAGCCGTGGAGATAGTATGCTGTCATTGCGAGCCACCGGGTCCGCGCGAAGCGCGGCCCGATGACAGGCTCCGCGAAGCAATCCAGACTGCCTCCGCGGAGAGACTCTAGATTGCTTCGTCGCATCAGCGCAAAATTGCTACGCAATTTTGTCGCGAGCTCCTCGCAATGACGGGCTCGGCCGTTACACCGGCAGCGCGATCGAGTATTTCACCTGGCTCAGCGCAAAGCTCGACTCGATCGAGGCGATGCCGTCGAGCCGGGTCAGCTTGGTCTTCAGGAACGTCTCGTAGGAGGCGAGGTCGGCTGCGACGACGCGCAGGAGGTAGTCGCGGTTGCCGGTCATCAGGTAGCACTCCAGCACCTCGTCCCATTTCGAGATCGCGCGGGCAAAGCGGTTGAGGTCCTCCTCCTTCTGCCGTGCCAGCTTGATCGAGATGAAGACGCTGACATGCAGGCCCAGCGCCTTCTGGTCGACGGTTGCGATGTAGCGCGAGATAACGCCGCGCTCCTCCAGCAGCTTGACCCGGCGATGGCAGGGCGAGACCGAGAGTCCGACCTTGTCGGCAAGCTCCTGCATGGTCAGCCGGCTGTCGGTCTGGAGCAAGGCGAGGATCTTGCGGTCGATGGCGTCGAGCTCGGGCATTGGGATTAAACCTGTGCTGGGTGATGTTCCGTTGGAAAATTATCCCAATAATCGCGGGTATGGCGCGAAAAATTGAGAAGTTTGGCGTTGCCGGCAGGCGTATCATCCAGGCGTTATGTCCGGGAGCATTGCCATGCCCGTTGATACCGCCCATCTTGACACTTTGAACGCGCTGGCCCGCAAGGCGCTGTGGCTGTCGTCATGGACCATCCACCACGCCAACCACATCCGTCCGAATGCGGACGGCCTCAAGGTTGGCGGCCATCAGGCCTCGTCCGCCTCGCTCGCCACCATCATGTCGGCGCTTTATTTCCACGTGCTGCGGCCGGAGGATCGCGTCGCGGTGAAGCCGCATGCGAGCCCGGTGTTCCACGCCATCCAGTATCTGTTCGGCCGGCAGACCCGCGAGAAGCTGGAGAATTTCCGCGGCTTCAAGGGCGCGCAGTCCTATCCCTCGCGCACGAAGGATGTCGACGACGTCGATTTCTCGACCGGCTCGGTCGGCCTCGGCGTCGCGCAGACGCTGTTCTCCTCGCTGGTGCAGGACTACGTCAAGGCGCATGGTTGGATGAAGGATCGCCGCGAAGGGCGCATGATCGCGCTGGTCGGCGACGCCGAGATGGACGAGGGCAACATCTTCGAGGCGCTTGCCGAGGGTTGGAAGCACGGCCTGCGCAACACCTGGTGGGTGGTCGACTACAACCGCCAGTCGCTCGACGCCGTCGTGCGCGAAGGGCTCTGGGAAAAGTTCGAGACCATGTTCCGCAATTTCGGTTGGGACGTGGTGATCGTGAAATACGGCCGCCTGATGCGCGAGGCGTTTGCCGAGCCTGGCGGCGAAGCGTTGAAGCGCTGGATCGACAATTGCCCGAACGCGCTCTACGCGGCGCTGTGCTTCCAGGGTGGCGCCGCCTTCCGCAAACATCTGCACGACGAGATCGGCGATCAGGGCCCGATCACCAAGCTGATCGACAAGCGCAGCGATGAGGAGCTGCTGGCGCTGATGTCGAACCTCGGCGGCCACGACATGGCGAGCATGCTGGAGGCGTTCGAATCCATTGACCACGACCGTCCGGTCTGCTTCATCGCCTACACCATCAAGGGCGTCGGTCTGCCGTTCCAGGGCCACAAGGACAACCACGCCGGTCTGATGACGGTCGCGCAGCTGGAGAAGTGGCGCGCCAGCCAGAACATCCGGCCCGGGCACGAATGGGACAAGTTCGAAGGACTCACGCAGGATGCGGCCGAGCTCGAAGCTTTCCTCGCGCGCGTGCCGTTCAACCAGGACGGCCGCCGGCTGACCGCGCCCGTCGTCGAGGTGCCTCAGCAGCTCACCTTCAAGTCGTCGCCGCAGATGTCGACCCAGCAGGGCTTTGGCCTCGTGCTGAATGAGATCGCGCGCAGCGACAATGAGCTGGCAAAGCGCATCGTCACCACATCGCCCGACGTCACCGTCTCGACCAATCTCGGCCCCTGGGTCAACCGGCGCGGCTTGTTTGCGCGCGCGGAAAAGGCGGATTTATTCCGCAGCGAAAAAATTCCGTCCACGTTCAATTGGGACTTCTCGCCCAAGGGCCAGCATCTCGAGCTCGGCATCGCCGAGATGAACCTGTTCATCATGCTCTCCGCGCTCGGCCTGTCGCACCAGATCAACGGCGAGCGGCTGCTGCCGGTCGGTACACTCTACGATCCCTTCATCGAGCGCGGGCTCGATGCGCTGAACTATGCCTGTTATCAGGACGCGCGCTTCATGGTGGCGGCGACGCCGTCCGGCATCACGCTCGCGCCGGAAGGCGGCGCGCATCAGTCGATTGCAACGCCGCTGATCGGCATGGCGCAGGACGGGCTGGCCTCGTTCGAGCCGGCCTTCGTCGACGAACTCGCCGTGATCATGGGCTGGGGGTTTAACCACATGCAGCGCGATCCGGGCGAGGGCGGCTCGGTCTATTTGCGGCTCTCGACGCGCAGCATCGAGCAGGCGCAGCGGATCATGACGCCCGAGCTTCAGCAGGGCATTACCGACGGCGCCTATTGGCTGCGCAAGCCGGGCCCCAATGCCGAAGTCGTGATCGCCTATACCGGCGCTGTGGCCCCGGAAGCGATCGAGGCAACCGGCTTCATCGGCGAGAGCCGCCGCGATATCGGCCTGCTCGCGATCACTTCGGCTGACCGTCTCCATGCAGGTTGGACCGCCGCACGGAAATTGCGGCGTGACCGCCGCGGTGTGCAGCACCTCAGCCATATCGAGAAGCTGCTGGCGCCGCTGCCGCGCGACTGCGGCATCGTGACCGTAATCGACGGCCATCCCGCGGCGCTCGGTTGGCTCGGCAGCGTCCGCGGCCATCGCGTCGAGGCGCTCGGCGTTGAGCAGTTCGGCCAGACCGGCACGATCGCCGACCTCTACCGCCACTACGGCATCGACGCCAACGCCATCATCGATGCGGCGGAAAGCCTCACCACGGGCGCGCCGGTGCTGCATCGGAAGATGGCGGTGTGATCACGCGCATGGGCCCTGGCTCTGCAGCGCACCGCTAAAGCGGCGCTGCGCTGCGTCCGGGGGACGAGAGTGTTTGGACTCGTTTTAATCTCGTGTCCCGGACGCGGCGCGACATGAAATGTCGCGACGCTGAGCCGGGACCCCATGGCCGCGCTTGCCTCAGTTCGAGACGCGTCCCATATTCCGCGCGTCTGCCGCAACGCTGGCCCCGCATATGGCGGGTTCAATTGCGGGCGCTTTCGTGCAAGGATGCCTGCCGAAACGCCCCCCTCCATGCCCCAAGAAGAGGTTAATGATGGTCAATCGTATGCAATTCTACATCGACGGCGCCTGGGTCGATCCCGCCGTCAAGAAGTCCACTCCGGTCGTCAATCCGGCGACGGAAGAGGCGATGTACGAGGTTGCGCTGGGCTCCAAGGCTGACGTGGACAAGGCCGTCGCCGCCGCCAAGCGCGCCTTTGCAACTTTCTCCCAGACCAGCCGTGAGGAGCGCGTCGCGCTGCTCACCAAGGTCATCGAGATCTATAAGGGTCGTCTCAAGGAGATCGGTGCCTCCGTCTCCGACGAGATGGGCGCGCCGCTGCCGATGGCGGAGAAGCTCCAGGCCGGCGCCGGCCTCGGCCATCTCATGACCACGCTCGACGTGCTCAAGAACTATCATTTCGAGGAGCCGGTCGGCACCGCCATGGTGCTGCGCGAGCCGATCGGCGTGGTCGGCATGATCACGCCCTGGAACTGGCCGCTCAACCAGATCGCCTGCAAGGTCGCGCCCGCGCTCGCCGCCGGCTGCACCATGATCCTGAAGCCGTCGGAGTTCACGCCGACCTCGGCGCTGATCTTCGCGGAAATCCTCCATGAAGCCGGCGTGCCGAAGGGCGTGTTCAACCTCGTCAACGGTCTCGGCCCCGAGGTCGGCGCCGCCATGAGCGAGCATCCCGATATCGACATGATCTCCTTCACCGGCTCGACCCGCGCCGGCATCGACGTTGCCAAGCGCGCGGCTCCGACCGTGAAGCGCGTCAGCCAGGAGCTCGGCGGCAAGTCGCCGAACGTCATCCTCGAAGGCGCCGACCTGCAGAAGGCGGTGACCGGCGGCGTGATGCACATGTTCAACAACTCCGGCCAGTCCTGCAACGCGCCCTCGCGCATGATCGTGCCGCTGTCGAAGATGAAGGAAGTCGCCGCGATCGCGAAGGCTGTCGCCGACAAGACCAAGGCGGGCGATCCGCGCGCCGAAGGCACCACCATCGGCCCGGTCGTCAACCGCGGCCAGTGGGACAAGATCCAGGGCCTCATCAAGAAGGGCATCGACGAGGGCGCCACGCTTGTCGCCGGCGGCCCGGGCCTGCCCGAGGGCGTCAACAAGGGCTTCTATGTCCGCCCGACCATCTTCGCCGACGTCACCCCCGACATGACGATCGCCCGTGAAGAAATCTTCGGACCGGTGCTCACCATCATCGGCGCCAAGGACGAAGCCGACGCAGTGCACATCGCCAACGACACGCCGTACGGTCTCGCTGGTTACGTCACGGGCGCTTCGGTCGAGGACGCCAAGCGCGTCGGTCGGCAGATTCGTGCCGGCAACGTCAACCTCCAGGGCGTGCCGAATGATCGCACCGCGCCGTTCGGCGGCTACAAGCAGTCCGGCAACGGCCGCGAGTGGGGCAAGTACGGCCTCGAGGACTTCCTCGAAGTGAAGGCCGTCGCCGGCTTCAACGCGGCGTAAGCCTCATCGCCTGAACAGACATGACGCCGGAGCGGGAAACCGCTCCGGCGTCTTGTTTTTGCCGACGTGTCTCGACAAGGCGAGGTGTCGTAGGGTGGGCAAAGGCGCGCAAGCGACGTGCCCACCATCCCATAACGAACGCGAAGTGGTGGGCACGCTTCGCTTTGCCCACCCTACGAGCGCTCGCAATGACGGCGGAGCAACTATCCCCCCAGCGCGCCTTGCGTGTTCACATACAGCGCGTAGATCGACTGGCTCGCGGCCATGAACAGGCGGTTGCGCTTGACGCCGCCGAAGCAGAGATTGGCGCAGCGTTCGGGCAGGGCGATGCGGCCGATCATGACGCCGTCGGGCGCGAACACCACGACGCCGTCGAGCTCGGGATCGCCCATCCCCCAGCCGCACCAGAGATTGCCGTCGATGTCGCAGCGCATGCCGTCGGGTGTGCCCGGACCGGCATCGATGAAGACGCGCTTGTTGGAGATCGTGCTGCCGTCGGACGAGACGTCATAGGCGAGGATCTTGCGGTTCGGAATGCCGCGGGATTCCACGACGTAGAGGATCTTCTCGTCCGGCGAGAAGCACAGCCCGTTCGGACCAAGCACGCCCTCGGCGACGATGGTTGCCTTGCCGGTTGCGGGATCGAGCCGATAGACGTTCGGGTCGATCTCGGGCTCGGCCTTGTAGCCTCGTAATTGCCGAGCAGGCCGAAGGTCGGATCGGTGAACCAGATCGAGCCATCGGACTTCACGACGACGTCGTTGGGCGAGTTCAGTCGCTTGCCATTGAACGAGTCCATCAGCACGGTGATGGTGCCATCATATTCGGTGCGCACCACGCGCCGGCCGCCATGCTCGCAGGTGACCAGCCGGCCCTGGCGGTCGCGGGTGTTGCCGTTGGCGAAATTGGAGGGCTTTCGGAAAATCGAGATGGCGCCGGTTTCCTCCTCCCATTTGATGATGCGCTGGTTCGGAATGTCGCTGCAGAGCAGATAGCGTCCGTCGCCGAACCAGACCGGGCCCTCGGCCCAGCGCAGGCCCGTGGTCAGTCGTTCCACGGCCGAAAGCTTCAGCCAGTATTTTTCGAAGCGGGGATCGAGTGCATGAATTGCTGGATCGGGGTAATAAGTCGCCGGCCGCCAGCCTTGTGTTCGTTCTCGCGTGTGGGACGATGCATCGTTCATGTGCAGTTCTCGTTGTTGCGTTCCCTCTGCCCAAATCTGCTATCATCAGTGATCCACGACCGCAAATCGGTCGCCATATAAGAGGACAGACATGCCGCGCATCTTGATGACGGGAGCTTCGGGCGGGATCGGGACGCGTCTGCGGAAGCTGCTGCCGCCGATCTATCCGGACCTCTTGCTCAGCGATATCCGCGAGCCCGCCGATCTCAGCCCCAACGAGAAGTTCAAGGCGGCGGACCTGTCCGACATGGCGCAGGTCGAGGCGATCTGCGAAGGCGTCGACGGCATCATCCATTTCGGCGGCTATTCAGTCGAAGGCCCCTGGGACGACATCCTCCAGGCCAACATCATCGGCGGCTACAATCTGTTCGAGGCGGCACGCAAGAAGGGCGTCAAGCGCGTGGTCTTCGCGTCCTCGAACCATGCCGTCGGATTCTATCCGCGCCACCACAACATCGGCACCGACGTCACGGCGCGCCCCGACAGCCGCTACGGCGTCAGCAAGGTGTTCGGCGAGGCGGTCGGCGCGCTCTATGCCGACAAGCACGGCCTGAAGGTGACCTGCCTCCGCATCGGCAATTTCGGCGACATGCCGCTCGACCAGCGCCGCCTCGCGATCTGGCTGAAGCCCGAGGATCTCGTTCAGCTCTGCCGTATCGGGCTCGAACATCCCGATATCCATTTCGAGGTCTTCTACGGCGCCTCCCTCAACGAGCGCGCCTGGTGGGACAACCACCGCGCCTACGAATTCGGCTATCGCCCAACGGGACGCGCCGAGGATTTCCGCGAGCATGCGATGGCCGAACAGGCCAAGCTGAAGCCGGACCCGATCGGCGACCACTACCAGGGCGGCGCGTTCTGCAGCAGCGAGTTCGATGGCGACGCTAGCCGCATCATCGACTGGAATAAGCGGTAAAGCTTGACGTGAATGCAGGTGTGCTCGCCCCGCTTGCGGGGAGAGGGTTGGGGTGAGGGCAGCGGCGGGCCCCTCACCATGAGGGTTTGATATCTCGCCGCGAAACGTGACCTCATCCTGAGGGCCCGCCGTAGGCGGGCGTCTCGAAGGATGGCCGCAGGCGAACTTCCTGACGCGTTTTCTT